>WAOA01000001.1 GCA_015521535.1 Candidatus Aenigmatarchaeota archaeon
ATATAGGAGAAGACTATACTATGAAATTTTAAGATATCTCGACAAAAGGCAAATAATCTTGATTCAGGGTCTGAGAAGAACAGGTAAAACCACTATACTTTTTCAAATAATTCAGCACCTTTTAAATAACAAAACACAACCAGAAAATATTCTTTACTTTTCCTTTGATGAAATAATTTACGATATTAAGGAAATTCTGGAAGCATATCAGAAATTTATTCTGGAGAAAACCTTTGAAAAATGCAAAGACAGGATCTATATCTTCTTGGATGAAGTGCAAAAAATTAATGATTGGGAAAATAAAATAAAAGTTTTCTATGACCTTTATCCAAATTTAAAAATAATCGTTTCTGGCTCATCTTCGATAAAACTAAGAAAAAAAGCAAAAGAAAGTTTAACTGGTCGTATTATTGACTTTACTCTCACTCCGCTAGAGTTTGAAGAATTTTTAGAACTCAACGGCTATGATGTCAAAAAAATAAGAAAAAATCCCGAGCTGTGGAAAAGAGAAATGTTGCCTTTATTTTACAGATATCTGAAATATGGTGCTTTTCCCGAACTTGCAAAAGAGGAAAGCGAGGAATTCACAAGAAAATACATTTTCAATTCTGTGATCGAAAGAGTGATTTACAAAGACATAGCACAGGAATTTGAGGTAAGAGATATTGAACTGTTGAAAAAGATTCTCTATATGATCGGAAAAAATCCCGGGATGATCGTTAATTTTAAAGAGATAGGAAAGAATTTTGGAAGAGATGAAAGAACAATTTCGAATTATTTTGAGTATTTGGAATATGGTTTGTTAATAAAATTTATCTTTAATTACAGAGGTTCACCTCTCGCTACAATGAGGAAGTTGAAAAAAGTTTATTTCACGACTCCGAATCTAATCTTTGCTCTAAACCATTCTTTTGACTCGGTTCTTCCGAAAGCACTTGAAAATTTTGTGGCTTGTAAGAAATGGGTTAAATACTTTTACCATAATAAATACGAAATTGATTTTCTAATAACAAACGAAAAAATAACAGCAATCGAGGTAAAATTAGAAGCAAAAAAGTTAAGACAACTTAAAAAATTCATTCAGGATAAAAGTTTTTCAAAAAAATTAGTTGAGTGTATTGTTGTAGACTTAGAAAGAGAAGGTGAAGAAAATGAAATAAAGATTATCCCTGCGTGGAAGTTTGCGTTAAGTTGAATTATGCTTCAAATTTTTATCAACCACTTCCAGAGAGGAATGAATTTTATCTTCCTTCCGTCGATAACTTCTTCACTCTCGTAATCCCATGTGATTACCAACAGGTCCTTGCATTTAAGTTCTCTTCCTGCCTTCACCAATGTCTTTAACTCACGGTTCTTTGTGTTGTAATTGATATCATAACATACCTGAATTAATTGTTTAACTCTTAACCCATCTTTAATCACAAAATCGACTTCATGACGAAGTAAATCTTTGTAGTAAAAAATTCCAGAAAACTCCCCTTCGTACTCTTTCCTTTTCAACCCAAGAAACACAGCGTTCTCCATTAATCTTCCTATGTCTTCCTCGAATTTCGTTGAAATCGAATAGTTTATAAGACCTGTATCATTTATGTACACCTTTGGTATGGAAAGCATACTTTCCCTCTCAGAGAAACTAAACTTTCTGAGAAAGAAGCAAAATAAAGAATCTTCCAATGCATCGCTATGCCTGTAAAGGGTTTTTTTACTTACTTTTATGTTTCTGGATTTAAGAGTTCTGTAAATTTTGTGGATAGATATTTCTTTGGAGAAAGAAGACAGGACGAAATTAACGAACATTTTCACTAAAGCAATATTTTTTATTTTGAATCTTTCAACAATGTCATTAAATATAACGAGATTTACGTAATCCCTAAAGTACACCTTTCTATTTATGTTCGTCAGAACCACATCTGGAAAACCTCCTTCCTTTAGGTAGTTTCTCAGTATGTTTTTTATCTTACTTTCGCCATAACTTGAAAGAATTTCAGATACCTTCTCGCCTTTAATTTCTAGAATTTCTTTAAAGGAAAAGGGCAAAACAAGAGAAGTTATGCTTCTTCCTCTCAATTGTGTTGCTATTTCTCTACTTAGAAATTTCGAAGAGGAGCCAGTAAGAAAAATATGGTATCTCTTTTTTTCAAAAAGAGAGTATACAAAACTTTCCCATCTATCAAGATTTTGAATCTCGTCAAGAAAAATAAAATCTGGCTCCTTTCCGTATAATTCTTTGTGATAAAAAATTACCTTGATAATTTCCTTTCTATTCTTTTCTCTGATTTCATCATCCTCGAAGTTAAGGAAGAGGTAGTCCTCGTCTTTTAGATTTTTTGTTTTTATTAGATCATACAACGAATAAGTTTTTCCCGCTCTTCTGGGCCCTATGACAGAGATTATAAAGTTCTTTGTTAGAGGAAATTCTAATAATCTTTTTTTCACTTCCAAATCCTTTATTTCTTCCTTTTTGTTTAGTAAATATTTCCTCATAAAAATTATATAGGGGTAAATAATTATATAAATATTTGCCCCTATATGAGTATATTTTAGAAAATCTCTCTTTCGTTAACCATTTCCGCAAGGGCATGAGTTTTATTTTTCTTCTGCCGACGACTTTTCGTGGTCTCATGCGATTACCAACAGTCCTTGAATTTTCACGCTTGGTCATTGTTATTCGGTTTCCTTCCACTTTATAATTTCATCAAGAGTAATTGAGTGTGTAAAATTTATACCCTATTCACTTTAATTTTTAGACACTTCCGATTCGAGACCGTTTCGAATAAGCCTCACCTCCTCATAACATTCCAGTAAAACATAATATGCTTGCACCACAAATCAAGCAAATACAAAACCCTCTTAAATCAACGAATGTGGAAAGGCGATTTTATTTTCTTATACGAAAGGCCTCCTATCCACTAAAATCAAAATAAGGACTGTATTTTATCCAGAACTTTTGTTAAACAAATTCTGAATTTTACTTAGAATTTTCCTTCAAAAACTCTTTTTACAGTCTCGAGCGTTCTTTTCCAGTTTCTCACATTTCTTTCTCTCATAATCTTAAGATACTTCCGCACTTTTTTAAAATCCGCGAGTTCCGAAAGCTCCGGTAATATCTCGTCGGAAAAAGGATAGCTGTAATGAACGATATCTATTAAGGTTTTTTCCTTGTCCGAAACCCTTATCCACTCTTCAACTTCCTCGAGAAAAATCTGCGTGTATCCGAAATACATTCTTTCGGGTATTTTTTTAATCACTACCTTCATTCCGCATATTTCCCTTACCCCGCTTCTTACTTTCAGAGATGCGAGCGGGGAAAGAACGCATACGCTCGTAATCTGGTTCCAGGCGCCGTGTAGAAATGCGGCACTACCAAGACCTATATACGACTTTCCCAGCGGAACGGTTATGAGATAGGGCGAATGCTTGAAGGTGTACCATCCTTTCATAAGTTTCACTATTTCCCCCTTTTCAAGCATTTTATGAACCCAGAATTTAGCGTACTTTTCGCCCAAAACACTTTCAACCTCTTTGTACGTAAACGCGCTCGAGGCTTTTAGTTTTTCAATAAATTTCCTGTATTTAACTCTGGGCATACCTCTTCACCTTTTTTAAAATCATTTCGAAAGAAGGCTCTTTTCCGATTAAGATCAATTCTCTAAGCCCTTCAAAGTCCTTGGGTTTTTCTAAGTGCTTTACCAGTTTCTTTAAAGCACTCTTGATTTTTTCTTTATCGCAGAAATCTATGAGATAGTATACATCGTAAAGATCTCTACCTTTTTTCCGATTTATGAAAGCGTTGATTTTTTCTTTAAGTAAATCTTCCGGCGAAAGAGTTTTAATCACAAGCGTGCTTCCATCCGTAAGGTTAAATTCTGCATCTACGGTTTTTATTTTTTTAAAAAAAGGTGAAACTTCCAGTTCAACTACATCTTCGTCTTTGAGTTTTATATAAAGAATGCCGGAAGGGGTTAGTTTTTTTCTTAATAAAGTTAAAAATTTCGCGGAAGAAATCCACTCTGCGATTTCCGAAGGATTCTTATGGTAAATATCTATATCGTAGGAAAACCTTTTCCCTCCGTATACCCGCCATACCGCAGTTCCGCCGTGAAGAACGAAGTCGAATCTTCTAAGAAGTTCTATGATTACGATATCCTGCGTTCTCGCTATTTTAAGAAACTTTCCTTTCAGAATCCTTCCAAGCGGTATTTTCTTGTAGATTTCCATAGATAAATTTATAGACCTAAGTTATATATAAATATAACCTAAGTCTATTTGGCGCTGTCCGGATAAAACATTTATCTTCTCTGGAGGGTATATCTATCATACCCTAAAGAGTTTTTTTCACCTTGAAAAATCTTTTCAGGAGGTGAGGGGCATGATAGATATAACCTTTCTCCTTTAAAGAATTAATAAGAAATCTAAACATATTTAAGCGTAACAAGAAGAATTTCGAGACAAAGGTTCTTTGTCTAATAGATTACATAATTATTTCAAGCGTGAGAAAAACAGCGGAAAAGGTTTCTTTGTTCATAGAAAGAATTTCCAAATCCTCTGTTCACGATTATATTAAAGCTTTTAGAGAAAAAATAAAATAAATAAACGCCTTAAATTCCGAGAAAAAAGAGCATAAAATAATAGCTATGGATGAAACCTGTTTAAAGGTAAATGGAAAAAATATTTATGTTTATTCTGCTGTTAATGCAGAGAGTAAAGAAATAATTTACATGAAAGCTTTTCCTTCAAGGAATTATTTTATCACTCCTAGATTTCTCATAGAGGTTTTAAGAAAATGTAAGAATAAACCAGAACTTGTGTTAATAGATAAAGCTCCCTGGTTGATAAATGCTGTGAAAAGACTTGGTTTAAGATATGAATGTAGAACTTTTGGTAAGAGAAACAGCGTTGAAAGAGTATTCGGTTATTTAAAGGATAGAAGTAAGATATTTTATCATAATGTGAATATTAATTTCAAGAAAATTCTTAAAAGAATGGAAGATAGCTTAAGATTTAGAAGAGGTACTGAATGTGTTAATGAATTTCTTGAAATGTTTGTGTTTTATTATAGCACTCTGAGGTGAGCAGGGTGTTATCCGGACAGCATGGTCTATTTTACTTACTTACCTACCAGACGGGGTAAAATCCACATGCATCCGGGCAGCGCCGGAGAAAAAGGTCTCGTGGCTAATTTTTAACCGGACTTGTCTATTCGTTAATCCTTGCACCGAATTTAGCGCAGTGTAACGAAAAATTTTGCTCGCTCCTGCCGAAGTAGCAGCAGACTCGAAGAAGTAGAGTAGAATTAACCAGGAGATATACCTTTGTAAAAACGCTTCTCCGCCACCAGCAAGTTTTCTCGAAAATTATTCGTAAATCATCGTTTTCCGCGAGTTTATGACTATGCTTTTACTGAAAACTATATAACGTAAAATATGTATAACACAAGGGAAATATTTATATACTACTACTCACAAGTAATAAATATTAGGTGATGCATTATGAATAGCAATGAAAATGTAATTGAAAACTGGTCGCCTGGTAAATTATCCAAAATAGGTGCAGGTATTGCTGTGGCAGTCGGTACAGCAGGTGCTTATCTTGCAGGTGCCTTAGGTACAGCCTATCTTATACACAGAGTACCTGAGTTAATGGAATAACATTTGTTTTCATTTTTATCCTGTTTCAGTTCGGATAAGCAATGTTTCGGTTTTCGCAAAAGAATTACGCTGCATGTGTTTTCGCGCGAGAAAACACGTGTTTTTCAGAGTTTTACTTACCATATACTTTCCCGCATAATTCATAGTTATCCGAACATAGCGCTTTTCGCTATATCTCCAACTTAACATCTCCTAATAATATTTTTCCGTCTCCGTTTACTTTGAATTCTATCGTATTGTTCCCGATGGCGAGCTCTTTAGAAGTCAGCACAATTCTATACTCTTCGCCTTCGCGCAATATTGCCTGCGGTATTATCATACGCTCATTACCCTTGGCATCGGTAATTTTTATAGTAAGCGAGATTATGTCTCCTTCCATTTTCGCAATAGTAAATCTCAACGTAGCGTTACGCTCTTTTATAATTTCATAATCCTCTTCGGATATAGTGTAATTAAAAATTAAAGCGGGGTAAACTTCGTAAAAGAGGATTATTTCCACATCCTTCAAAATAAATTCGGTATCCCTTCCGGCAAAAAATTCTATTTCATTCACACCTTTTTTCAGGTTAACTTCTTCCGGCTTTAAATCTATCATAGGCGCATAATCGCGGCCGCGATAAATTTCATTCCCGTTAATTTTAACGACCAAAGAACCGTTTCCGCTTATATCTTGCGCATACCAAAGAATCCTTATGGTTTTTATTCCTTCGAACTCATCGCCTATCAAAAACGGAAGGGTTTGCTTCTTTAGGTCTAGATAATAAACTGAAAAATTAAAAGATAGTATCCAAGTCGTCGGTGCCCATAAACGCCATGTGGAAGAACCGCAGAATATTTGCAGGGTATTCAGTGCTTTAAGAAGTGAAACATTAACCGGTATTATAATTTTCCCTCTTTGCGGATAACCGCTGTAAATTTTTTCTCCGTTTAAATAGATTTCAAATACACCATAATAATTACTATCTATTATTCTTAATTCTATTTCAGATTTTTCTATTAACTCGGGTGATTCCAAGGAAAAATCCTTAATATAAAATTTTCTTTTTCCGAAGCCGTTGGCGATAGTAATGTTGTTTTCAGAAAATAAGGTTTTCTTACCCTTTAAAAAAGACACCCTAAGATTTTTTGCAAGGTAAATATGCTTTACTTCTGTTTTGAACGTTGGCAGTGCGTGTCCTTTTTCTCCTGATGAAGGCGTTTCTTCTTCTACAGAAGGAAATACATAAATTTTTCCGGGTGATGGAGAAGGTCCTTTATAGAATTGTGGCGATGTAAGAATAAAAAGACCTGCTAAGAGTAACAATGCAACGGCCATTATCTTTGCGAAATCCGGCATATATTAATTAACTTCTGAAATAAATAAAAAGGTTATATGAAGATTTTTTACGACCCTAAAAACCAAAAAGTGAGAGTGAAAATAGAAACGCCGGAAGATTTGATACATCTGAAAAGATTTATCACTCAAAACAGTTTTGTAACCGCCGAAACAATGCGTTCAAAAGAAATAATAAGAGGTGGCGAGAAAATTAAGGTAGGAAAAGAGAAAATGAGAATAACGGTTGAAGTAGAAAAAATAGAGGTTAAGGAAAATTCGCTTAAAGTTTTAGGAAAAATAATAGAAGCGACGCGTGAAGTTTCTGGTTATCATTCGTTGGAACTTAAACCTGGTGTTACCGCGGAAATAAGAAAACATTGGAAGAAATGGGAAATTGAAAAATTGAAAAAATTGGCAAAACCGGTTGAAAAAGTACTTGCATGTGTTATGGATGAGAGAGAAACGTGGATTTACATAATAGGAGATAGAATAGAGGAAAAGGCAAGAATTCATTCACCTGCATCAAAATTTTCTGATACATCTTTAAAAACAAAATACTTTTCGGAAATATTCGAAACGATTAAAAATTGGGAAGGAAAAATCGTTATCGCTGGACCTGGCTTTGCTAAGGAAGATTTTTTTAACTATCTTAAGGAAAAGGGTTTCGATATGAAAAGGGTTTTTATCGACTCTGTATCGCACACAGGTATAAGCGGTGTAAACGAACTTCTAAAAAGAAGAACCTTAGATAAAATCATTAAAGAAACCAGAATCTCAGAGGAAGTCGAAACTATAGAAAAATTTTTTGAAGAAATAGCAAAAAACGGATTAGTGGTTTATGGAGAGGAAGAAGTAAAAAAAGCGCTCGAACTCGGTGCTCTGGAAAAACTTTTGATAAGTATAAAACTTATGGAGAAGTACAAAGAAATCATCGATAAAGCAGAAGAAATGAAAACAGAAATAATGTTAATAAGCGACTCGCACCCAAGCGGTGAAAAATTTTATCACTTCTGCGGTATAGGTGGGTTTTTGAGATATAGAATTGAATAAAAAAATTACAGCTTAAAGAATCGAAAATTCTGGTAAAAAGAAAAGCAAAAGAGTTTTTAGCTGCGCACGGATTGTTGAAAAAACTTTTGTTCTAATGTTGCATTTTGGTAAATTGATTTTACAGAATGCGTAAAAACTTAAAAGGAATGCGTGTTTCGACCGAAGTTTACGTGCTTGAACAATTGAACTAAACAGAACTGTGAAAACTCTTTCTTGCGATAACAACAAAGTCCCACTCTTTTTCTGTTTTTATCAAAAATTCTTCCACTATTTCAAGGTCTTTCAAAAAACTTTTCAAGTATTTCTTTTTTTCTTCTAAATTATGTTCGTTACAAAAAATCGAGACCACTAATTTACCGTGTTTTTTCAAAACTCTTATCATTTCGCCTGCATTTTTTAGAAGATGAATTGTATCTATACAGAAAACCCAATCGAAAACATTTGATTTGAACGGAATAGCATTACCAGAACCTTTGACTCTTTTACCTTTAATTCCTTTAAGGTAATCTTCGTTCACATCGAGAGCGATAGTATTTAAATATTTTTCCAGTACTCCAGGTCCGCATCCTACATCTAAAATCAATCCATTTGGATTTAATTTACTGAGAATTACTTTTATTTTCTTTTCCTGGGTGGCGAGCATCCATTTTTCATAAATTTTCTTGCATATAGCCATGAAATTTTATTAACCTTTTATTAATTATATTAACCTTATGAAGTACGAAGATTTCAGGAAAAAATATCCAAAAATTCCAACATTGAAATGGCTTAAGAAAAATTTCGGAATAGAAGGGAATAGCGTTGAAGACGTGCTGAAAGGTGTGGATGAAAAACTCAAAAAAGTTTTAGATTATTTAGAAAGCCTCATTCTTGGCGAGTCTTATAAAACGTTCATTGAACGTTCTTTCCTTTCAGAAAAAGACAAAAAAATAGTTTCCAAACTTTATAGGGAGATGCAAATATTGTTCAATGAAGAGTTTCTCTTCAGTATAGAAATGAGCGAAAAAAAGAAAGCGATGTGGTTGGAAAAGATTAAAAATTTCTGGGAAGATGCGAAAGACGAGATAACTAAAATTATAGAAAAAACCATTGAAGGCTGGAAAAGAAGAAAGGAAAGGATAGAAAGAAAAGAAACAGGATATCATTGGTAATTTGTTTTATTTCTGAAATTGGTGGACCCGCCGGGAGTTTCTACTTTTTGGCACGGATGGGTTGACACAATGGGTAGTTGGGAAAATAATTAATCTTTATTCTCATATAGCCAACTACCCATTGTGTTGATAAGGGCGGGGAAGGCGCCCTTATTTTGAACCCGGGACCTCTGCCTCTTCGGTTTTTGACCGCGCGATAAGGGCGGGGAAGGCGCCCTTATTGCCGAGGCAGCGTGCTTCCGCTACACCACGGGCCCGTGATCATGATTTTCCTTCACTTTTCTTACCAATTCAATTAATTCTTCTCCTCTAAATATTTTATCTGTACTCGCACCTGCCGCGTTTACGTGGCCTCCACCGTTTAAGGCTTTAGCAATATCAAGAACATTCATGCCAGTATGACTTCTTAATTCAACTTTTGTAATTATATTATTTTTAATTGCTCTATGAACCAAAACCCCTATTATATCGAAAGGTGCCTTAGGATGCTCAAAAAGTTTGTTGGTTATAAAATATACCGGTAAGAACTTCGTAGATTCGAAAACCGCTATCTTCATTCCGTTTACTTCTTCAACCTTTAATTTTTCAATAAGTTTTTCAGAGTTGATTTCCAACCATTTCTTGTATTCTTCTATTAGTTTCACGTTGTTTTCATCGATTTCTAATGCCGAAATTCCCTTAAATGCCAAAGAGATAGAAATGCCTCTTAGTTTTACGCCCAATAAAGGAGATTGAGCGTACTTCCATTTTACCGCGCTTATTAAATCCCTGAGAAATTCGGCACTATCGCTATTAACGTTATTCGTGTCTATTTCATTCGCTATTTTCACAATTTCAGAATCAACTTTAAAGTACTCTGCAGCAACCTGAGTTGCAGAAGGATAAGGTTTAATAATCTTCGCTACATTCTCGAAACTCTCTTTCACTTCCCATGAATGGTGATCAATCCACGTTACTTTTTTCCATGCCGATGCTATGCGCACAGTTTCTCGCGAGCCTGAAAGATCGAAAATAAATAGTTCGTTCAATTCTCTTTTTATCATTGTTTTACATAAAGTATCTTTAAGAGATACCGGTGAAGTAAAAAACACTGGCAACCTGGATGTGTTTAGCGAAGTATAGAGTATTGCAACGCAGCATACGCCATCTGCATCTCCATGCGAAATAACTACCATATACCGTTTAACGCATTCAAATTTTTTAAAATTTGATTCTGCTCCCGTAACCGCGAATTAAGCCGAAGTACGCTGAGAAAAGCGAAACCCTCGCTCGTAGTTAAGCGCGCGCAAATAAAAGTACATTCACAGTTATTTCTCCGTAGAATTTTTAAAGAATAAAAAACTATTCTTATTATGCTTTATGACGAGATTCGCATAAAAACAGAACCTGGTAAGTTTTACAATATAACTGCAAAGGTAGAAGAAGTCGTGAAAAAATTCGGTGTAAAAGAAGGTTTATGCATTATCCACAACCCGAGTACAACTTCTTTTGTTTTTCTTCAGGAAGATTGTGAACTGTTGAAAAAGGATATGGAGAAATTATTTGAAAGGATAGCGCCTAGAAATAAAATATATACACATCCAGATAATGCACATTCACATTTATTGGCAAGTGTATTTTCTTCTTCAACTGTAATTCCTATTGTAGAGAGGGAACTCTCGCTGGGTACGTGGCAAGAAATACTTTTTTACGAAGGTGATACGAGAAACAGGGAAAGAAGAATAAAGGTTGTTATTTGTCCTTTAGAATGAGATTCTGGCTAGAGTATAGCTAATTAAACTAACCGCGAGAAGTAAGCAACTTGCGCATGTGTTTTTTGTACAGAAAAGCACGCTCGTATTTAATTCTTTTTTCAACCTTCCTTGACGCTCTCATCTGGGCAGGGCTTAGAATAAATTTTAAGTTTCTATAAGCGTTTCCGCATATCCTCTTTCTGTAACAACGCCCACTTTGTAAACATCGTTTGGTCTTAAAGTAACGTTCATGGTTATTTCAAATCTTCCGTTAGAGTCGGAGACAGTCGAGTTCGTATATAACCAGGGTGCATCTTGAGTACAATATTCAACATCCTTTTCGCATATATAAGCGTATACAGGTGTATTCGGAACCGGATTAGAATAAGAATCGAACATACTCGCATCTATTACAATCGTATAAAACGGCGGTAAAACATTTATGACTGCAATATCTGATGCGAAAGAACCTGTTGCAGTAACGTTTACTATCACTTTTTCCTTTGCATTTGGGACTTTTATTTTCAGGGTATAAGTCTTTTCTTCATAAGGCTGAAGAGTTTCTATTAAACTATGCCTACCTCTCATCACATCTTTCCCTTCTTCCGATGTATATTCTATTACAGAAGTATTCCATTCTTCTTTTCTTTGAGCACCATCTTTTTCAGAGTATTCATATAATTCTGGGTCGTGGATCGTTATTGTATACGGATATTGAATGTTGTTAAAAACCCTTACCGTAAATGTTACTTCGCTTCCTATACTTGCGTTAACTTCTTTTGGTGTAATAAAAATGGAAAACGGCCTGGCAATACACATATTTATCCATTCCTTAGTTCCTGCCATTTTTATTGGCATTCCGGAAGCATCGCAAATTTCGTCTTCTTTCGGAGTAACACCTGGTGCGCAACATCTAACCTTACACACTCCGCCGCCTTCACAGTCTATTCCGCGTGATGAATCGCAGTAAGCACCTGTTCTTGCTTTCACATCCGATAGCGAAGGATTTGCACAGTACTGATAAGCGTTGGCATCATAACACGATGCATCTCCGCATATTTCTACTTGTGGATTTTTACCGTAAGGATTCAAACCTATAGCGGTGCATTTTATAGCCTTGGCGGGACTACCGGTTATTATTTCGCCTTTTATATAAGGAGGTGATTCTTTTACAAAAGAAGCCTGCGTACACTTAGCGACCTTTCCATCGCTTCGCCACTCATTTCCGTTGTATTCTCCAACATCACCGAGATTTATCAAAGTGTTATCACAGCATAGGTTTTCTTTTGAAGATGCGCATTCATCGTTACAAACCATATCATTCGGCGGTGCACAGCATCCACCGCCATATGCGCAAATAGTTCCGATAGGACAGAATCTATTTGTTATTTGAGGTGAATATATTTTATCCTTGTATTCATCGCAATTCCCGTTGCAGGAAAATATTTTTTCGGTATCTCTACTCCACCACCATCCACCGCTACACTTTGATGCTATTACTCTGTATCTACATACTCCACTTCTGCATTCATATGTTTTTTTATTAAGACAATTAATTATATAATTACAGTTTTGATACTTAGGATTACATCCCTTATAGTTAAGATAATATTCTATATTCGACTTAGGTGTTTCTCCCCACAGACCACATGCTTTAAATCCTTCTGGACCATAGTAGTAGTTACCTCCTCCAAAGAAAAAGCCCCAGTATCCGTAATAAGAATAACGCTCTACTTTAAAGAATCTATTAGTTCCGCACGCAACTCCTTTCAAATCAACAGGACAGGTTATTTTATAGGAATTATCTGCTGTTTTTTTGCAAGTACAACCAGGTGGAAGTCTTGAGGGACAATTTGTGTTACCTCCGAGTTTTATATACAGTCTTTCACACCATCCAACCGGATTTATTCTGGTATATATTCTGAAATTGATTTCTTCATAATCCCTTATAGGTGGTTCTAATTGAACTTTGTCGATATATCCATAGGATTTACATACGCTCAGTCTACAATCCCAACCTATTAATTTCCACAATAAAGTATGAGTTCCAGGTGCAAGAAGGAATTCTTTTTTATTCCAACCTCCTCCTGTCAAGGCAACTTGGTTTCCGTCAATATAAAATCTCAAATTTGCTCTATAGAAATTTCTATATTCTTCAGCGTCTGGATCATAACCTCCATTTTCATACTTCCAGAAAAATGTGAGTTTTTTCTCTGTAGTAAGCGTTACCGTAGTCTTTATATAAGATTCCGCCCAGTTGCAATTTGTTGTTATAGTAGACCTTAAAGAATATTTTCCTTCGTATTTTTTCCCATTATACTGTCCCCATGAACAACATGAACGCCAATCACAATCACTACCTCCTTCTCTTCGACCACCGGTCTCCCAACCTTGTGGAAATCCATATTCAAAGCTCTGTACCTGGGCATCTACAGGCGCGAATTTAACCAAGCCATCATCCCACCACTCGCCCTTTACTCCATCTCCATCGAGATCTGTGTCTAGATCTGTAAACGATATCCATGGATAAATTCCTTCATTCTCATAAATTTTAACATCTTCCCAATATGATGCATTGACCCAGCATTCAAATGTTAATGTTTCACCAGGAGTGAAAATACCGTTGTTATCAGGATCTATAATTTTACAACCTCCGTTTCCGATATCACTTCCTGACTTTCCGTTTTTATACCAAACCTTTACCGAGTTTTCCTTCAAACTCCATAAAGAAGGTGAAAATTGATAATTTCCTTCTGGTATTTTTATTTTTGCAAATTCTATGGTAAGGACTAATCTATTCAAGTATTTTGAAATTGATTGATTATTTGAAATCGTACCTCTAATTTTTATATTTTGTGTGGGAAGAACAAATACATCGCCAGAATCAACATATTTGTTTCTTGCGGTATCAAAGACTTTAAAGTTCATTGTATATGGTTCAGGGATATCTACTTGAATGGAATCTACAAAGGATTTTACATTTACTCCCCAATATGAACACCGTGAAGAACACCATTTTAATGTATGCGTGCCTTTTGAAATAGTGAAAATCTTTTTCTTCCATCCATCAGGACCTTGAATAGTTTCTATTGATTTATCAACGTATCTATAAGGATATGAACGATGGTAATATTGCTCTACACCATCTATGTAAAATGCAACACTATCACTACCGCCGCCCCATGCGTATCTATACCAGAATGATAAATTCCCATCTTCAGGAATTGTAACCTTTTTCCATGCACAAAATGCTCGTCTATCGCCAGTGTTACAATTTACGGTATCTTCAATTTTAAGAACTTTTCCCATATAAGAATCATCTACTATTTCCAATCTTCCTGTACCAGATGTGCTCCATCCGTCAAGATTTCCATCTTCAAAATTTTCATAGAAGTAGACCAGTCCGTATCCATTTCCTAATAGAAGTGTGAATATGATGAGGGAAAATATTATAACACTCTTTTGCTTCATTTATTTCACCCACATATAGTTTTCGAATTTACTCTTATACAATACGGACATGCATTTCCGCATCCAGTAGTTACGAGCATTGTTATTCCGCCGTAGGGCATTTCTCTTATAACTAGTTCTTCGAATCCTGTTTCTGGATTATACTGCTTAAACGCGAAATCTTGTGGATATTGTGAAAAATATGGATCATAAGTGATTCTAACTTTTCCATGAGTGAGTTCTGCTAATTGATAGCACCAAGGTGAATTGCAGGGATTTGACCATAATTTATTGCAATTAGAGATAGCAAAAACTCTTAACTCTGCTTTTCCACATACAGTAGAATAAAATGATATATTCACCGGTTCACCCAAAGCACCTTTCAACAAGTACCATTTCCCATTCCAAGTACCGGTTCTATCATTGGACAAGCAACCTCTTATTACATTTCCAGATGTCATGTTTACTATCACAGTAGCGCCTGGACAACTATTCCTTCCGGAACACGAGCCTATATAATTGCATGATTCCGGATTGTTATCTGGTGTCGAATCCTGACAACCTTGACATGGCTGAAGCGAGCATTGATATCCGCTGCAACAATAAGGACATTCTTCTTGTGAATAGCAGTAATTCCTTTTACATTCGCTTCTAGATGGATCGTATTCACCAACATTTACATAACCACCCGTCCAGCATGCTGAATCTTCTCTGTCCGTAAGCCCGTCCTTATCGTTATCTATTCCGTCGCCGCATGTGTTGGGCGAACAATCCGCATCTTGTGGGCCGCACCATTTACAGTTGTTAGTAAAACAGTCGAAATAATTCGTGTAAGAATCACATGCCCCTTCTGGCGGGCCATTACAGGTTCCGCCGAATCCAAGTCCGTAGCAGCATGCCTGAGAATCGGGAGCGTAATAATTTGGTAAACCTGCGCAGGTTGACTGACAGGTGTATTCTCCGGGAGAAGTTCCGTAACAAAATCCCGAGCAGCATTCCTCCGAAGACGTGCAGGGTTCGCCTACTTGCTTACCCGTACATTCACACGCGCCATTAACGCATGATTGACAGTTCCACACTTCAGATGCAACAGAAGAACCCGAGCAATAGTACTCGTTCAGCCTTGTATCGGAAACACAATAGTCGGTGAGTGATTGAAAAGCATCCGTTGCCGTGCCTTTTACATAAGGATTGTTTCCGTTATCTGTATCGCTGCAAGGACAGTTTCCTGATGAAATGTCATAGCACGCGCCGTTGTTCCAGCAGCATGCGGAATTTGCTTCGCAGGTTTGCTGGTCGATTATCGCAGTGCAGGATTGACATTCAGGAGAGTTCTTATCATAACATGCTCCGTTGGCCCAGCAGCATCTATCAGTAGGACAGGTTTCTTGAAGGGTGTAATCGGAGCAGGGTGGTGTTATTGGATCACAATAATAACTTTCTGTAGTAACATCATATTTTAATCTATATCCACTTGGACAACATCTTTTCATATAAACCGTTAATTTACATTCATCCACAAACACATTATTTACTATTCCTCCGCATTCGTTTTTATAGGCTGTACTATCACCTACTACACTAACAGATTTACCTTGATTTAAATTATAAGAAAAAATTCCGGAAGCAGTCCATTCTTCCGCTAAAAATCCTGTACATATTCCATTTTGCAGAGGATTATAAATACATTCCGACCATCCTACTCTCGCTCCCTCTGTTCCAATCCAACTTCTTATAAGTACTTTATCTGCTATGCCGTTATATTTAGTTTTTAAACACGATTGCACCTTAGAACCTGTAATCTTACAATATCCAACACCATTTTTATCCCATTGTACACAGTTCACCTCTGCTATTGTTAAAGCTCCGCCACCACATTCTCCTGTTACACTAATTTCGTAGGTTTCAGTTGTACATTCTTCAGCATTAACATAAAAAAATATTAATAATAATCCGAATAAAAAATACAATCCAATTTTTATCCTGGACATTTTATTTCACACCACTTTTCTAAAATTTTCAATTATTTTTTTTGCTGTCTTATTTACAGTCGTTCCTAAAATTGGAATTGGAGAAAGTCCTAATATTTCTTTTGGATATTTTGAAATCTGAGTATAAGGATCGTCTCCTGTAATTGCTGACGCGAAAGTAGCAAATATCGTCCAAGCGGTATAACCCGTTACAAAACTTGTAAGATCTCTCAAATAATCTTTAATATCGCCATCTATTTTTAATTTTTCGGATATTCTATCAGATATATTAAAAACATTTTCAATAACCATTCCTGGAAGTGTGTATATTGTTCCCGCAATACCGCCTATAGTTCCGCCTACAGTAACAGCCTCTGTTATTGATTTTGCCTTTTCTAATACAAAAGGTCCGATACCTGTTGTGTATTGAGAGGAAAAATAAATCGCGCCTCCCATAGCATTATTTACAAGTGTTTCATAGTCTTTATTTTTAGGATCCAAGCCAGTTTTCACCCTTTCTTGATTTTTGTACATGTTCATCATAATAAATATTTACTACTTAGTAGTATTTAAAGATTTCGATATTTTTTTATCGAATCGATACTTACCCCAATTAATAAAATAAGAGGTGTCTCGTTTCCATAGTTTAAGATTCCGCCTATAAGATAATTATTATAAATGACTATTGACACGGTTCCTTCTTTTCCAGAGTATATAGCACTTTTTACACCATTGATTATTATCTCTTTTTTTGTCATATTATATTCTAAAAGATTTTTATTTATTATTTCAACTACCTGAGATAGTATCGAAGTATCATAATATTTAGCTATCTGAATTGTTAAATTCCCGTTATTATAAAT
>WAOA01000002.1 GCA_015521535.1 Candidatus Aenigmatarchaeota archaeon
CATAAAAGAGATAGGGGCCGGTGGTCTAGCGGTATGACGTCGCCCTCACGCGGCGAAGGTCGGCGGTTCAATGCAAGAGAAGGGGAAAAGAATCTTCCCTTCTCTCTGCATTCTCATCCCCTCTCTTTTTGAAAATCCGCCCCGGCCCACCAATGAAGAGTTTTATTCTATCGCGCTAAGGATTTTCGGTAAATACCTAGTTTCCTCTACCCAATAATCGCTTATTTCTCTTATTTTCTCTGAATCGGAATTAACACCTATCACTTTACCTTGCCTTTCCTTAACAAATTTTGCCATATTATAATCGTTTTCTCCTTGCACCACGCCTAAAAGAATGCGCGGTTTATACCTATTATATAATTTTTCGCATATAATTTCCTTGGGAAAGTATTGCTCTATGTCGTAATTTTTTGTTAACACAAAAGTAGAATAGATATCATTAACATTCAATTTCTTTTCTATAATATTTCTTACTTCTCGGAAATGTAAAAGAGGATTATCTGTTACTATAATCGGTTTATAGTTCCTTCTTTTTATACCAGAAATAAATTCAACAGCGCCTTCATAGGGCTTTGCTTTTTCAATTTCTTTTGCTATTTCTTCCACTTTCATTCCGTGAAGGAGATGTAGGTACTGAGTAATATCTTTTACGCCTAAATTCTTCGAAGAAACTTCTTTATATTCATTCTCTTTTCCGAGTTTTTTCGCAAGCGGTTCGAGTTCATCGATAAAAAGGTGCGTAAGATCGCAGAAAGCAAGTTTCATATCAACAACCTTTCATATATCTCTTTCTATCAAAAATCTTGCGAACGCTTCTAATTTTCTTTTCGCTTCGCTTTCTGGAAGTAAAGCATCAATTTCATTCCAAGTTTTTTCAATCAATTCACGAGCAAAATTTTTCGCAAACTCTATAGCGTTGTATTTTTTCATTATTTCTATTGCTTCTTTTATCAATTTCTCATCCCTCGTATGCATATCAAGAATTTCTTCCAAGCGGGCAGCATCTTCTTGGCTCGCTTTTTCTAAGGTATAGATAACCATTAAAGTTCGCTTTCCTTCGGTAATATCTTCGCCAATACCACCTTTTTTCTTTGAAAGTTCGCTCTCCGTTATGTTAAGAATATCGTCTTGAATTTGAAAAGCTACACCTATGGATTCCGCGAAGTGACCTATTTTTTCGACAGTTTCATTATCCGCATCTGCGCATATCGCAGCAATTTTAGCGCTCATTCTTGCAAGTGTTCCTGTTTTGAAAGCGCACATCTGCAGATACTTATTCACGGTTATATTACTTCCTAAACCTCTATGCCACGCTATATCAATGGCCTGGCCAAAGTGAATATTATTCATTTCCTGAATATAAACCTCTAATATGCGTGCAAAGGTTTTCTCATCGAACTTATCTTTATTCTTGTAAAGCGCTATAAGAGGGAAGAAATACATCCAACTTCCGACATTAACGGCAATATCGACGCCGAAAATTTTATGTAAACACGGCTTACCTCTTCTTAGTTCGGAGTCATCTTCTATGTCATCCACTACAATAGAGCCGTTATGTACAATTTCAGGAATTAAAACGAGATCGATGTATTTTTTCGGATCACCGCCAAGTGCTTCTAAAACAAGAAGAAATAAATACGGGCGCCATCTTTTACCGCCTCTGTCCAAAAAATCCCAAAAAGGATCTACTATCGCTTTTTGTATGGCATCTGGATCGAATTCATACCTCGCCTTTCCGCAAATACTTTCCAACCATTCTTTTGTAACCTTTCTGGGCACCCATTTTTCTATGGTTTTATCGATTAACGGTTTGTTTTCGAGTAATAGTTTTTTGATATCGTAATTTGACATAACACCTATAATAGAGTTTTTATGTATTTAAAGATTTTCACTTTACCGAAGTTATATTCGACAATAAACGAATATAAAGGAGGAGAGTATAAAAATTCAGAATATAATACCATAAAAGGTGTCTGCCTTGAAAGACTTTATAATAATGAAAATCGGCGGATCTTTGATTACCTATAAAAATCGATGGGTACCAAGTATAAACGAAGAGAATTTGAAAAGGATTGGAAAAGAAATAGGCAATGCTTTGAAAAAAAGAAAAGAGGAACTATTATTAATTTTAATTCACGGTGCTGGAAGTTACGGTCATACCTTGGCAACGCTTTATAATTTTTTGAAAGATAAAGATAAAAAAAAGATACTAGGATTTGCAGAAATTCAAAGGTTGCAAAATGAACTTAATACAATAGTTTGTTCTTTTTTACAGAATTATGACATACCTGCAACACCACTACAACCTTCTTCTTCGGCTGTAATGGATAGCGGAAAATTGATAAGTTTAGATGTTTCCGCTATTAAAGGAATGTTGGAAATCGGCTTAATCCCTGTACTATACGGAGTTCCAGCATATGATAAAAAATTAGGAACTTCTATTCTTTCAGGCGATGAGATAATAAAATATCTTGTAAAGAAACTCTGCCCAAATAGAGTAATTCATGTTACTGATGTAGACGGAGTTTACGATAAAGATCCAAAAATTTATTCCAACGCAAAACTAATTAAAGAAATTAATAGAAAAAACTTCTCTCAATTCAAAGAAATTCTCTCTACTTCTGTACATTTTGACGTTACTGGCGGAATGATGAAAAAAGTTAAAGAACTTATAGAATTGGAAGGGATTACAGCAGA
>WAOA01000003.1 GCA_015521535.1 Candidatus Aenigmatarchaeota archaeon
ATCTTATGTTGTATAATTTTTTATCCATTCCGGATGTTTTAATTTCCCAATGCATATATTCCTTAACGGACATTCTGCGCATTTTGGTTTCTTATGATTGAAACAAAATCTCGTGCCTATATAAATAAGGCCATCGTCAAAATCGCCTACTCCAAATTTAGAATTGAGAAGTATTGCATTAGGAATTTGCTGAATCTCGAATTTTTGTGGTATCCTTTTTCGTATTTTAAGGTGATTTAAGACAACTTCTTTATAATTCTCTATAATTTCCTCATTCTCTATTTCTTTCTGGGCTTTTTTACCTCTTATGTTTGTAACTCTTATATAATGAGTTTTTCCCTTACCTTTACGTTTTTGTATGACTTCCCAGTTTTCGTAATCTCTTAAATCTGCTAAACTCGCGAAAAAACCAGTACGAAATAATACTCTCCCTGCATTACTATCAAAAGGAGCTTCAAAAGACCATTTACTCCAGCCAATATCATTTCTTGTAGAAAGTCTGTAAGTATGAACATACCATTTTGCGAATAGATGACAAGCCTTATCGCCTATCGCGCTTCCCATTCCGTATCTTTTATGATTTTTTAATTCTTTGCTCATTATTTCAGAAGATTCAAAAGTTTCTAGATATTCCACGAGAGGTTGCGCTGATTCTTTTTCGTTCAAATCCTTTTCTAATAGTAATGGAACGCAAAGTGGAACGCCCCATCTGTGTATACTATAATCCAATACTTGATTTATGGAAACAATACCTCTTGGAGATTGAGCAAAAAATAAGTTGTACTTGTTAGGGTTAGAATTGTTATCCTTGGCCCATATTTCCGCTCTTAATTTTTTAATAGAATCGTGTTTCTTCAATATTTCATCGATAGAGATGTTCAATTCTCTAAAAAAATCAATAGGACGATGAAATATCCTTATTTCTTTTCGGTAAAGAGCATTAGTTACATTCTTCAAAAGATTTCTAACTCCTTCTATATCAGGTCCTTGGTCGAGGACAGCACTTACCAAAAGATATCTTGTTAAGATTTCTCTTCTTGTCCACGCGCCATCCATTACATTTAATTCATTATATTTTAAATCTCCTTTATTATTGAAAAAGTGTCTAAACGGTTCTATATCATTTAATGAAAGGGACCCAACTATCTTTCTCTTAGATCCGATTTCCGCAATTTTAAATACCAACCTCTTAACAAACTCGATATCACTCATTTTTACACCATATTAAAAGCTTTCTCTCAGGAGTAAAGGTTTTTTTCTTCATATAATAATTCAAAAGAGCTTCAAATACTATTTTACCATTTGGATTTAGATCACCTAAAATAAAATCTCTTTTCAAAAAGTATGCAACAATACCGACCATTCCGCTTCCCGCGAGAGGATCGAAAATTAAATCACCTTCATTAGAAAAGTGTTCTATTAAACACTGTAAAAGATTGAAAGGTAAGCGCGTAGGATACTTCGGCATCTTGACTTTATAATCTCTCTTAAAATTAAGGGTTGTTAAATTCGGTTCTCCGTTTTGACAATGGGAAGTGGTACATCTTGTATTATACACCCATTTCTCGCTTTTAGTTACCCAAAAAATTTCGTAAACGTTATGTGCAGGTCTTTTTTTACATGCTGGAGCAAAGTTATAAGTCCAATATAGTTTACCTCTTAATTTTAGTTCATTAAATTTCAAAATTCTATCATGAATAATGTTGCTGTTATTCCAACCAGAAAATATTAATGCTTGCCCGGTAGGTTTCAAATTCCTTTTAATAACTTCTAGTAGTTGTTCTATTTTTTCTCCATATTCCGAGACATCCCATTCTATATAACCATCAACAACATATTCGGCATTTCTATGGTAATTTCCATTTTTTCCACTGAAGTCTATTCCGAAAGGAGGGTCTGTAATAACTAAGTCAGCATTAACACCCTGCCATTCATTCATGTCTTTTATTTCGAATTTTTTTAATAAGTTCTCTATAATCTTTGTTTTCACCATATAAACACTATTATTTCTAACCATTAAAAATTTTTAATAACAATACAAAATAAAGGATTAAGTAGTATAGGTGATTCCGTGCTCGGAATAGACGAAGCGGGACGCGGCGCAGTGATAGGACCGATGGTAATAGCAGGTGTGCTTGTAGAAGATGAGAAAGAATTAATTGAAATAGGGGTAAAGGATAGTAAACTTTTAACACCGGAAGAAAGGAAAAATCTATATGAAAAAATCATTGATATAGCAAAGGATTGGGTCGCGATTAAAATACCTGCAGAGGAAATAGACGCAATGAGAGAAAGAATTTCTTTAAATCTTATTGAAATGAAAAAAATGGCAGAAATAATCAATGTTTTGAATTCTGATAAGGTTTTTATAGATTGCCCGCAGGTATCTACTGAAAAATTCGTCTCAATGTTAAAACCGCTTATTAAGCAGGATGTCGAAATAATTGCAGAGAACTTTGCGGATAAGAAATACCCTGTGGTCGCTGCCGCAAGCATACTTGCAAAAGTAGAGCGAGATAAAGAGATAGAAAAACTTAAAAAGAAATTTAACTTCGACTTCGGCGTAGGATATCCGCATGATGAAAGAACTATAGCATTTCTGAAAATGAACGCCAAGAACTTTCCTTCATGCGTGCGAAAATCTTGGATAACTGCAATAGAGATAGAAAATCATGTGAAGCAAAGACGTCTGGAAGATTTTTAAACTTTTGAATTATATTGATATTGGGTGTTTGAAATGCTCTCGAACGAAAATAAATCTTTTACGGTGAATGTGATTACAGGCATTATAGGCGGTATTTCTTCATGGAAAACACATGCTTTTTCCTATTCTCCTTTCGCGAGTTTACAGGGATTTCTTATAGGTATTGCATTTTTCGCTCTTTCCGTATTTATAATAAAATTACTTATAGGTCCTAAAAATTTGCAATGGATTATGAAAAAAGGCGGCGGCTGGTATTTTTGGGGATTCTGGTTTATAACATGGACCATACTTTACAATCTTTTTACGCCGGTGTAAAAAATGCTTAAAAAAAGAGTTTATATCTCCTCGGTTAAAGAAGGTCCTGTAGTAATTGCTGGTTGGGTAAGAGAAATACGCGATTTCGGTTCCCTTAAGTTTATTATACTCGCAGACAGAAGCGGCGAGATTCAAATAACAGCAAAAAAAGGCGAAACTCCTGAAAATATTCTAAAAATTTTAGATGGAGTTGGAAAAGAATGGGTTATAGCAGTAGAAGGTATTGGGAGAAAAAACGAGAAAGCGCCGAATGGCGTTGAAATCGTGCCAAAAGAAGTTAAAATTCTAAGCGAATCAGAAAGCGTTCTTCCTCTTGAGATAAGATCTAAAGCGAAAGCAGAACTACCAACCCGTTTAGATAACAGATTCTTGGATATAAGAAAACCAGAAGTAAGGGCGATTTTTAAAATAAGATCAGAAATCTCTAATACCATAAGAAACTTTTTTTATGAGCGCGGATTTTTAGAAATCCATACTCCCAAAATTGTTGCAAGCGCTACTGAAAGCGGTGCAAATGTTTTTCCGATTCTTTACTTCGAAAAAGAAGCATTCTTAGCGCAAAGTCCGCAGTTCTATAAGCAAGCAGCGATGGCTGGCGGCTTGGAAAGAGTTTTTGAAATAGCGCCTGCTTTCCGTGCCGAGAAGCACCATACAATAAGGCACTTAACGGAATATACCTCTGTGGATTTTGAAATCTCTTTCATAGATAGTTATGAAGATTTAATGCGCATTGCGGAAGAACTGATTGTGTATACGCTAAAAAACATTAAGGATAGATGCGAAAATGAATTTAAAATACTGAAAAAAGAGATAGAAATTCCGACTGCACCATTTCCAAGAATTACTATGAGAGAGGCTTATAAAATCTTGAAAGAAAAAGGTATTGAAGTGGAATACGGCGATGAACTGGACACAGAAAGCGAGAGAAAATTCGGAGAAATTATTAAAGAAAAATTCGGTAGCGAATTTGTATTTCTCACCGAGTTCCCTTGGAAAGTTAGGCCTTTCTATACTTATCGGAAAGAAGACGAAATAGAGTGGACATGCTCTTTTGATTTAATCTATAAAGGCGTGGAAATAGTTACCGGTGGCCAGAGAGAACATAGATATGAAAAGTTGATTGAAAATTGTAAAGAAAAAGGTATTAATCCTGAAACTATAGATTTTTATATCAGAATGTTTCGATACGGAGTTCCGCCTCACGGTGGCTGCGGCTTGGGTTTAGATAGATTAGTGATGCTTCTCCTTGATTTACCAAATGTCAGAGAAGCGACGCTTTTCCCGAGAGACCCTGAGAGGTTGGAACCGTAATAAATAAAACCTATGAAAAATAAAAGAAAAATGTGATAGTTATGTGGAAGATATCTAAGGAAAAATGTCTTAGATGCGGGGCATGCGTAGGCGTATGTCCATTTCTTGCTTTAGAGTTGAGTGAGCAAGGTATAGTGTTTTTTAAAGAAAAATGTACGCTTTGCGGAATATGTGAAAAAGTTTGTCCTGTAGGTGCAATAAAGGTGAGCAGAAATGATTCCAAGAAAAGCTGATGTTATAGTGGTCGGCGCGGGACCGGGCGGTACAAGCACAGCAAAGCACTTAGCGGAAAAAGATATAGATGTAGTAGTATTTGAAAAACGTCAAGAAATAGGCGCACCTAAGCGATGTGGAGAAGGACTTTCTTCTAATAGTATAAAACTTCTTGGACAAAAAATTCCTAAAAGGTGTATTGCACAGGCAATTGACGGCGCGATAATTTATGCTCCTAATGGAAAATGTGCAGAAATAGATTATGGCGAAACAGTAGGTTACATTCTTGAAAGAAAGGTCTATGATAAATGGTTAGCAGAAGAGGCTGTGCGAAAAGGCGCGAGAATTATAGCAAAAGCAAATGTCTATGATGTGATTAAGAAGAATGGATTCATTGCTGGTGTGAAAGTCGAGTGGGAGGGCGATAATTTCGAAGTGGAAAGCAAAGTAGTTGTGGCATGCGACGGCGTGGAATCTACTATAGCGAGAAAAGCGGGGTTAAATACTACCAACACTCTGATAAATATAGACTCGGGCTATCAATTTGAAATGTCGGGAATTGATATAGAAGATGAGAAAAAACTTTACTTCTTCTTTGGAAACAAAATAGCACCTCGCGGTTATATATGGATATTTCCTAAGGGAAAAGATAGAGCAAATGTAGGCATAGGTATTGGCGCTAACTTCGCGAAAAAAAGTGCCATGGAATATCTTTTAGAATTTGTCAAGAAGAATGAAAGTTTAAGAAACGGAAGCATTTTAGAAGTGAATGCAGGCGGAATTCCGGTAGGAGGATTTCTTAAAAACATGGTTTTAAACGGTTTCGTTGTAGTAGGAGATGCTGCGCATCAGGTAAACCCGATACATGGCGGGGGAATGAAAGAAGCACAAATAGCAGGAAAAATCGCGGCAAGCGTTATTGCAGACGCTCTCGCTAAAGGCGATGTTTCGGAAAAAACACTTAAAAAATACAACGAAATATGGTGGAAGGAAAGGGGAAAGGAGTTGGAAAAAGTTCAGAAATTAAGAGAGGTTATTGAAAAATTATCTGATGAAGACCTTAACTTTCTCGCAGAAAACATAACTGGTGAAGACTTAATAAACTTCACTCATGGAAAAAATCTCGGAAAACTTGCAAAAATTCTTATGAAAAGACCCAGTTTGGTGAAACTCGCAAGAGCTTTAATCTAACTTTTCAACGAATGGTCTGTACAATAAGACTGAAAAGTAGATTAAAAAAGGAATTAACATGAGTATTTTCTCTGCACGACACTCTGCTACAACGAGAGTTTGCTTCAACAGCGCGGTTTCGGCTTAATTTATGATTATCAT
>WAOA01000004.1 GCA_015521535.1 Candidatus Aenigmatarchaeota archaeon
TTTCAGTAGGAGGTATACAAATGAAAAGGAACTGAGAGAAAAGGCGAAAAAACTTTTCAGAAATTCTGTAATTGCAAGAGACGGAATGAAAATAAAGTGGTGAAATATATGATTGAAAAAGTTAGAGAAATTGTCAAAAAAGAATGCGATGAACGGAACTGGAAGTTTCATATTTCGCATGTTGTTAAATATGCAAAGTTATTAGCTAAAAAACTAAATGCTGACGAAGAACTTGCAGAATTAGGTGCTTTGCTTCATGATATTGGTAGAATAAAGTTTGGTGCAAAAAATCATGAAATAACAGGTATACATGAGGCTGAGAAAATTTTGAAGCAATTGAAGTATACTAAGGAAATCATTGATGAAGTAAAGCATTGCGTTGAATCGCATAGAGGTAGTGGGAATATAAAACCTAAAACAATAATTGCAAAAATTGTTGCTAATGCTGATGCGATGGCTCATTTTGATACGGTTTTTGTTTTGTTTCAGGTTGGTATGAAAAGGCATAACAATATTGAAAAGGCGGTCGAATGGGTTTATGAAAAGATTGAAAGAGACTGGAATAAAAAATTAACGATACCCGAAGCGATGCTGTCCGGATAAGAAAATTATTACAGTATAATACTCTATTAAGCGTAAACCGCCCTTTCAAATGGCTTTGGCGTTAATAAATTTTCTAATTCTCATAGTATTGTGCATAAATGCTCTTTAGCGCTCTTATCCGGATGGGATCGTATAAAATATAATGAATATATCTCTTCACTTCCATCTAAACAGCAAAGGTTAACGCTGAGCGTAATCGAAGATTTCGAAGTTAAGGAAAAGTATAGATTCCGTACCAGGAAAAGGTTTGAAAAAACATCAGCCAAAACTTTGGTAGTTATTTAAAATTTAAAATCTTTAATTATATTGAGGTGGACACATGGGTTGTATTGAATATAGTGAAGGAAGCCATGATTGCCTAAAACCTGATGTAGGAAGGGAATATTTCTGTATAGAGCCTGATTTTGAGAGAGACAGATGCATAGAACCTATACTACCGTATAAATACAGGCTTTTAGAGATAGAAAGGGAAATGATTTCTTATATACGTGAAGGCGATATTGAGAGAGCAAAGCATAAAGTAAAAGAGTTTTTGAAAACATGCTATGACAATCCTTATCTTATCGGAATAATTGGTAGAGAAGTTTCTGCAAAGGCGGTAATAGCGGAAAATATTCTGAATGGAATAAAAAATAAGAAAATCTCTCCCGAGGAAGGTGTTGAAATTTATCATAAAGAATTTGAAAAATATATGGAGTTGGAAAAACGTACTAGGCTTTCTAAAACTTCTAGTGAATCGGAGAAAGTTAAAAGGAAGTTAAAAAAGTATATGAAATATTTTGACGAAGCAAACCGCAGGGATTTGGATAAACTTCTCAAAGGTCTTAGGATAACGTCCGGATAACATCGAATTACGCGGCAAAGCACACGCGCCCAGCGAGAAACAAAACCCTTGCGATATTTCCGCGAAAATTCTTTAATACCGCTACCTGCAAGTATACTTTCGGGTTAATTCGTGTTATTCGAACGGTCTCGGTCTTGGAATAGAAACGTTTAAATATCCTTCTTTATAAAAAATTAAATCGCGAAGGTTTCGCGTCTTTGGCTACGTGTTCTAAGGAAAAAGATTTAAATAGGTTAATTAGTAAAGAGATTAAAGTCTCCTTGGTGTGTGGATATGAAAAAAAGTCGTCCAAAAAAAGGATCGAGAGCGTTTTATCCGAGGAAAAGGGCTAGCCGTATCTATCCAAGACAAAATTTTCCGGAAATTAGCGGTGAAGCAAAACCTCTTGGTTTCGCTGGCTATAAGGCCGGAATGACTCATGTTGCCATGATAGATAATGATCCTAACTCACCTACACGTGGAATGAAAATAGTGCGCGCCGTAACCGTTGTTGAATGCCCCCCCATTTCTGTTTTCGGTTTTAGATGCTATAAAAGTACGCATGCAGGCTTGCAAGTTCTTTGCGACGTATTTGCTGAAAAAATCGATAAAAAAGTGAGTAGAAAAACAACACTTGGAAAGGGAAAAATACCGAAAGTTGATGTAAACTCTCTCGAAATATCGAAAATAGCGAAAATTACGCTTTTATGTCATACTAATCCGAGTTTCAAAAAAACGCCAGAAATATTTGAAATAGGGTTATCGGGTAATCCCGAAGCACAGTTAGAATATGCTAAAAATGTATTGGGAAAAGAAATTAATATCAACGATGTGTTTTCAGAAGGAGATTGGATTGATGTTACCGCCGTAACAAAAGGTCATGGCTTTCAGGGTCCTGTAAAGCGTTTCGGTATAAAACTTCATGGTCGTAAAATGAAACAAATGCACAGGCATGTCGGTGTTTTAGGTGCACGGGGATTGGGTAGAATACTACCAACAGTACCTGCTGCCGGGCAGCACGGCTTTCAAACGAGAACGGAATTGAACAAAAGAATTCTAAAAATAGTTTCTCCAGAAGAAGTCAATCCGAAAGGCGGATTTCCGCACTACGGTTTGGTTAAAACCACGAGTGTGCTTATAGACGGCAGCGTGCCTGGAAGCAAAAAAAGGTTAATAAGAATGCGTGTCGCTATAAGAGCGCCGGAGAAAAAAGTACCTGTTGAAATAACATATATTTCACAATCATCTAAGCAGGGTGTATGAAAATGAAAGCAAATGTTTATGATCTTTCGGGAAAAGTCGTGAAGAGTATAGAATTACCTACATTTTTCTCTGTGCCCGTAAGAGATGATTTGATTAGGCGATGTGTTATTGCTTTCCAGGCGAATAGACGACAGCCTTACGGTACTGATCCGCTTGCAGGGAAGAGGACAAGCGCTCATTACCACGGAAGTAGAAGGGTTGCGGCATTTGCAAGAATGATGAACCGCGAATTAGCGAGAATGCCGAGAATACATTCTCATTCACCGCCGCATTTGTTTTTAACCGCAAGATTCGTGCCGCAAGCCGTAAAGGGAAGACGTGCTCATCCACCTAAGGTAGAGAAGATTTGGAAACAAAAAGTGAACAAAAAAGAAAAACTACTCGCGCTGTTAAGCGCGATTTCAGCCACCGCCATAATCGAGTTCGTTAAAAGACGCGGTCATAAGTATGAAGGCGAATTGCCAATAATTGTCGAAAACTCTCTAGAAAAATTGAAAAAAACAAAAGAAGTTGAAGAATTTTTGAAAAAACTCGGTATGGAAAAAGAACTTGAAAGGGCGAGGAAGAAAAAAGTACGCGCCGGAAAAGGTAAAATGCGCGGCAGGCGGTATAAAAAGAAAAAATCTGTACTTATTGTTGTTTCGGAAAAAAACACGCCTTTAGAAAATGCTGCCTCGAATATACCCGGAGTGGAAGTAGTTGATGCGATGAATCTCAACGTAGAACACTTAGCCCCTGGTACGCATGCAGGCAGGCTTACAATATGGACAGAAGGAGCGATAGAGAAATTAAAAGAAAGATTGGGTGAATAACATGTTTGATCCATTGAAAATTATAAAATACCCTCTTACAACAGAGAAATCGATATCACTTATAGAGTCGGAGAATAAAATAGTTTTCATAGTAGATAGAAAGGCAAACAAAAAACAAATTGAAAAGGCGGTAGAAAAACTTTTCGAAGTAAAGGTAGAGAGCGTAAAAACGCTTATAGATGCTAAAGGAAGAAAGAAAGCATACGTTAAATTATCACCTGAACATAAAGCAGTAGATATCGCTACGAGATTAGGTATAATATAAGGTGATAATTATGGGAAAAAGAATAATTTCACAACGACGCGGAAAAGGTTCGCCTACTTATCGCTCACCTTCTCATAGATATGTTTGCGAACTCAAATATCCGCGAATCACCGAGCCGATGAGCGCGGAAGTAGTTGACATACTTCACGATCCCGGTAAAAATGCACCGGTAGCGTTGATAAAATTACCTGATGGGAGCGAAAGTTTTATAATAGCAACCGAAGGGCTTTGTGTAGGAGATGCGATATCCCTTGGTACATTTTCATCGAAAGCAATAGTACCGCTTTCTCAAATACCGCCGGGTACGCCTGTTTGCTGCATAGAAAACTACCCTGGCTCAGGGCCAAAGTTTTGTAGAAGTAGCGGGAGTTATGCTATAGTTGTATCGAAAGAAGAAAATAAAGTGATACTTAAAATGCCGTCTAAAAAATTTAAAGAATTTAATGTCAATTGCTTGGCAACTGTTGGTATACCAGCAGGCGGTGGTAGAAGTGATAAACCATTCGCTAAAGCAGGACAAAAGTACTATGCTATGAAAGCAAGAAATAAACTATGGCCGAGAACATCGGCAAACAAAATGAATGCTGTAGATCATCCGTTTGGAGGACAGACTGGGCCAGGTCAACCAAAAACCGTTTCGCGACATGCTCCACCTGGTGCAAAAGTAGGTAGTATAGCCGCGTGGAGAACGGGCGTAAGAAAAACGGGTAAACGTAAAAGGTGATGATTATGGGTAGGGTGTTTACTTACAAAGGATATACTCTGGAAGAACTCCAGAAAATGTCTTTGGAAGAGTTCGCGAAAATAGTGAAAGCACGTGTGAGAAGAAAACTTTTACGCGGTTTTACAGAAGCTGAGAAGAAATTACTAGAAAAAATCAGAAAATACAAAGGAAAGAATAAATTTATAAGAACTCATTGTCGCGATATGATAATACTTCCTGAAATGGTTGGTATGACAATAGGTGTGCATAACGGCAAGGAATTCGTTGCTGTGAAAATCACTCCTGAAATGATAGGTCATCGCCTAGGTGAATTCGCACCTACGCGTAAGCAGGTTAAACACTCTTCACCAGGAGTGGGTGCAACTCGATCAAGTAAATTCGTATCGGTGAAGTAAAATGGGATATCCTGTAAAGATAAACAAAGAAAGTATGGTATGCGGCGAAACCACAGAAGATATTTCGCCAAAGATCGGAGTAGAACTTGCGAGAAAATTAGTGAAAATCACGAGAAAATTTGATAGGGCTAAAAAAATACTGGAAGAGTTGACGCAAGGAAAAAGAAAGATTAACGGAAAACTCTATACCAGTACCGCTTTTGCATTCCTTAGACTATTCAACTCAGTTGAAGCAAACGCCAGGTTTCGCGGTTTTGAACCAAATTCGTTGGTTATCAAATCACTTTCCGTTAATAAAGGACCGACGCTTTACAGGAGAAGGAGAAAAAACTCTTTTGGTTCACGATTAAAAATCGCACACATAAAACTAGTGGTGGAGAGAAGATGAAGGAGAGAGAATTTGTAATGGAAGGGATAAAGCGCGTGCAGATAGAAGAGTATTTGCGAGACCTTTTCGAGCGTGCAGGTTATTCGCATTGTGAAATTCAACGCACACCTCTTGGTTTGAGAGTCGCTGTCTATGCCGCGAGACCGGGAATTGTTATAGGAAGAAGAGGTAGAAATATTGATAGAATTATCGAAGACCTTAAGAAAAAGTTTGGTTTAGATAATGTAAATCTTGATGTGCGTGAAGTAGAAGTTCCTGAATTGGACGCTCAGGTTGTGGCAAGAGAAATTGCAAGAGCCCTGGAAAGAGGTATAAATTTCAGAAAGGTAGCAAACGTAATGCTTCGCAGAGTAATGGAGCATGCTGCCGGATGTATGATAAAAATAAGCGGAAAACTTTCCGGCGAAATAGCAAGAACCGAAAAATTCTACGCCGGTTACCTAAAATATGCCGGCGAATACGTAGAGAGCCTGGTTAGAATAGGAAAGGCGAGAGCGAATCTTAAGCCAGGAGTAATAGGTATAGAAGTTAGAATACTTCCTGAGTTACCAAAAGAAATGAAAATAGAAAAGGAAAGAGAAGAGGAAAAAGTTGAAAGTGTTGAAAAAATAGAAGAAAAGGAGGAGAAGGAAAATGGCGTTGATAAGGAAGAGCGAACTGAAGAAAATGTCTCGTGAAGACCTGAAGAAAAAATTAAATGAATTACGCTTAGAATTAATGAAACTTAATGCTCAACGCGTTGTAGGAGGTAGTGTAAATCCGGGTCGCCTTAGAGAAACAAGGCGAACCATCGCTAGAATACTTACGTATCTTAAAGGAGGTGAAAAGAAATAGAAATATGTAAAAAATGCGGACTTCCAAAGGATTTATGCGTTTGCGAAGCGATAGAAAGAGAGGCAGCAAAAATAAAAGTATACTTAGAGAAGAAGAGATACGGAAAAAACATGACGATTATAGAAGGAATATCAAAAGAAATGAATCCTGAAGAACTCGCAAGAAAATTGAAGAAAAAACTCGCTTGCGGAGGAACTTACAAAGATGGAAAAATAGAACTTCAGGGGGATCACAGAGAAAAAATTAAAAAAATACTCATAGATCAGGGATTCAGTGAAGAGCAGATAGAAGTGATATTATGATAACGCCAAAAAACATAGTAAAACACGAGCTCATAGGATTGGAAGTAGAAGTGGTTGAAGCATATAACAAAAAACAAATCGGAATAAAAGGTATAGTAGTAAACGAAACTAAAAAAATGCTCTGGATAGAAACGGAAAAGGGTATTAAAAAAATACAGAAAAGCGGCACGAAATTCATGTTTACACTTCCTGATGGAAAAAAAGTTAAGGTTAACGGAAATATAATAACTAAACGTCCTGAAGAAAGGTTGCGAATAAAGGTGAGAAAATGGTGAGAAACATAGGTGTTCCGGCGAAACCGCCTGAAAGGGAATGTACAGATGTAAAATGCCCATGGCACGGAAAGCTTTCGCTACGCGGAAGAATGTTCACCGGTACTGTGGTATCTGCAAAAGGTCATAAGACCGCTGTGATTCAATGGAATTACGTTCATTATGTGCCAAAATACGAAAGATATGAAAGAAGAAAAACAAGAGTAGTTGCGTATAATCCCGAATGCATACATGCAAGAGAAGGAGATATAGTTAAAATAATGGAGTGTCGCCCTCTTTCCAAAACAAAGTCCTTTGTTGTAATAGAAGTTATAAAGCGTGGTGAGAAATGAAAGGTATCTCAGCAAAAATATCAAAAGCGTTGCAGGTAGGAAGTTATCTTAAATGTGCAGATAACTCAGGAGCAAAATTACTCCAAATAATAGCGGTTAAAGGATACAAAGGAGTTAAAAGAAGACATCCTAGAGCGGGTGTTGGTGATATCGTATACTGCTCGGTTAAAAAAGGCGATCCAAAAGTAAGAAAGCAGGTTGTTATGGCTGTTATAGTTAGACAGAAAAAGGAATATAGAAGGGCGAATGGCATGAGAGTTAAATTCGAAGATAATGCTGCTGTACTTATAAATGAAAAACGCGAACCTAGAGGAAGCGAAATAAAAGGACCAATAGCAAAGGAAGTTGTTGAGAGATTTCCTTCCATAGGAAAAATAGCAACAATAGTGGTTTAGGTGATGGTATGAAATTAAAATCGAAACAACCCAGAAAACAGAGAAAAGCGCTTTATAGTGCACCGCTTCATATTCGTCAGAAGTTAGTATCCGCAGCGCTAAGCAAAGAGTTGAGAAACCAATACGGTAAAAGAAACATTCCTGTCAGAACAGGAGATGAAGTTAAAATAATGCGCGGTGAATTCAAAGGAAGGGAAGGAAAAGTAGTTAAGGTTGATTTGAAAAAACTGAGAGTATACGTAGATTGTGCTGTAAGAAAAAAATCCACAGGTGAAGAAGTTCGCGTCCCTGTTCACCCGTCTAACGTTATAATAACAAAACTTAATTTAGAAGATAAAAAAAGACAGAAGATATTTGAAAGAATAGAAAAGGTGAAGGTGAATGCTTAAAAGATTGGCACATCCGCTTGCAAAGGAAAAGAAAAAAGCGAAATTCGTAGCCAAACCTCGCGGCCCGCATCCTTTAAAACAGTCTATAGCGCTTTCCGCACTTTTAAGAGACTATCTTAACCTTGTAGAAACCTACAAGGAAGCAAAAAAAGTTATTAAAAGCGGTAAAGTAATGGTAGATGCCCGTGTAGTTAAAGATCATAGATTCGGTGTAGGAGTATTCGATGTTATCTCTATTCCGGAAATGAAAATGAATTTCAGAATAATACCGGAAAAAAATAAATTAGTGGCAAAAGAAATAGATGAAAAAGAAGCAAAACTTAAGATATGCAAGATTATAGGCAAGCGCGCTGTTAAGGGCGGAAAAATCCAGTTTAATCTACATGATGGAAGAAACATTCTTGGTGAAAACTCCTATAAAGTTCAGGATTCTTTGCTAATAGAACTTCCAGAACAAAAAGTTTTGGAACACTTTCCGCTTCAGGAAAAAATGATTGCATTTGTTTTTAAAGGTAAGAATGCAGGTAAGCATGGTGTTATAGAAAAAGTTGAACGTGGATGGAGATTAAACAGGGTTTTAATCAAAGGTGAAGAAGAATTTTGGGTACCTTTCAAAAATCTTATGATAATAGGTAAAGAGGAACCGGCTATTAAGGTGTGAAAGCATGCAAGAAAGTAAACAAAAAGCGAATAATCCCATGCGTGAAATAAGAATAGAAAAGGTAACGATTAATATAGGTTGCGGTGAAGGAGGAGAAAAACTTGAAAGAGGTGTGAAACTCTTAGAAAAACTTACTGGTAAAAAGCCTTTGATAACTAAGACGCATAAAAGAACAACTTTCGGTATGGCGAAGAACAGACCCATAGGAACAAAGGTTACTTTACGTGGTAACGATGCAATAGAATTTTTGAAAAGAGCGTTTGACGCTGTAGAAAATAAAATTCCTTCTTCGAGTTTCGATGAATTTGGTAACTTTTCATTTGGTATAAAAGAATATATAGATATTCCTGGAATGAAATTCGATCCCGAAATTGGCATTTACGGAATGGATGTTTGCGTTACGCTTGAAAGACCTGGTTATAGGGTAAAGCGTAAAAAGATTAAATCCAAAATCGGAAAGAAGCATGTTATAAAAAGAGAAGAGGCACAAGCGTGGGTAAAAGAAAAATTCGGGGTTGAGTTAATATGAGCAGAATAAAAAGAATTAAACAATTCCTTGGTGGGAAGCCTAAGAAAAGAACCACTGGAAAAGCGCTCTACATGTGTAGGCGCTGCGGAAGATACGGCGGAATAATAAATAAATACGGACTTAGATATTGTAGACAATGCTTTCGTGAAATTGCAAGAAAATTAGGATTTAAAAAGTATTCATAAGGTGAAGAAAATGCAGCACGATATACTCTCTGATGTGGCATCTGCAATAACGAACGCGGAAAGAGTAGGTAAACCTTTCGTTATAGTAAAAGCATCTAATCTCGTAAAGGAAATACTCAAAGTCATGCAGAAATACGAATACATAGGTGAGTTTGAATACATAGAAGATGGGCGCGGTGGTAAAATAAAAATAGAACTTTTGGGAAAGATAAATAAATGCGGTGCAGTTAGACCAAGATTTTCCGTGAAAAAGGATGAATTCGAAAAATACGAGCGCAGGTTTTTGCCTGCTGTGGGCTTCGGAATATTAATTCTCACCACTTCTCGTGGAGTTATGGCACATGAAGAGGCGAAGAAGCAAGGTATAGGAGGAAAATTGCTTGTATACGTTTATTAGGTGTGAAATAATGGAAAAGAAGGTAGAGATACCAAACGACGTTGAGGTTACGGTGGAAGGAATGAAAGTTCATGTTAAAGGACCGAAGGGCGAATTGGAGAGAGATTTTTCATCACCATTATTCGATAAAGTAATAACGATTGGTGTTGAAAACAATAAATTTGTTGTTAAAACTAATAGTGATAGAAGAAAGGTCAAAGCAATGTCAGGCACTATATGTGCGCATGTAAGGAACATGATAAAGGGTGTTACTGAAGGATATAAATATAAACTTAGAGCAGTTTATATTCACTTTCCTATGAAAGTCGAGGTTAAAGGAAATGAAGTACACATTAAAAACTTTTTAGGTGAGAAAACAACGAGAGTTGCTAAGATAGTCGGAAACACAAAAGTTACAGTAAACGGCCAGGATATAACGGTTGAAGGAATAAATAAAGAAGAAGTCGGTCAGACAGCAGCCAATCTTGAAAAAGCAACTATTGTGCGTGACAAAGATAGAAGATTATTCCAAGACGGAATTTATTTGGTGAGTAAAGAATGAAAAGATTGCTTAAACTTAGAAGGATACTGAAAAGGAAAAAACCAGATTTTCTTAGACAGGAGTGGTTTCGCTTTCCTAGATTGGGTAAGAAATGGCGCAGACCAAAGGGTAGGCACTCAAAGTTGAGAAAGCATGTAAAGAACAAAGGATATTTACCTAAACCAGGATATGGCTCGCCAGTGTCTGTTAGAGGTTTACATCCTTCTGGTCTGGAAGAAGTCCGCGTGTTTAATCCGCAGGAGGTTAAAAATTTGAATCCCAAGACACAGGCGGTGAGAATAGCATCAAGTGTTGGGATGAAAAAAAGGATTGAAATAATGAAAATAGCAAATGAACTTGGTATAAGAGTATTAAATCCTGTGAAACTCGAGAATAAAGGTGAATAGAATGTTTATGATGGTTAGTGAAAAAAAATGTCCGTTTTGTGGCGTAGATGGCGACGAATGGAAAAATGAGCCAGTGATTTATAAATGTCCTAATTGCGACGCCCTTTTTAACAGGTTCGGTGTGATTTTTGCCGGCAAAAAAGAAGAACAAAAGATGTCGTGATTGTTATGAGCGATATAAAATCGATTAAAAGAATAGCCTCACGCTTGCTGAAATGCGGAATTACGAAAGTATGGATAGATCCGGAAAGGATTAACGAAGCAAAAAAAGCGATTACACGTGAAGACGTTAGGAAGTTGATAAAACAGGGTATAGTTAAAAAGATTAAAGAAGATAAAGAAAAAAATCCAGAAGCGAAGTACAAGGCAATGCAGAAAAAACGCGGGAGAAGACGCGGTCCCGGAAGCAGAAAAGGTGCGAAAAAGGCAAGAGAAGGGAAGAAAAAGAAATGGATGCTGAAAATAAGAGCTCAAAGAAAATTATTAAGGACTCTACGCGATAAAGGCGTGATAGATACTTCAACTTACAGAAAAGTTTATAGACTATCAAAAGGAGGAATGTTCAGAAGTAAAAAACATCTGTTGACTTACTTAGAAGAAAACGAACTTTTGAGGGAGAAAAAATGAAAAAAGGGTATATAGTTCAACATAGAAGGAGGAGAGAAAAGAAAACAAACTATAGGAAAAGATTAGCATTACTTAAATCCGGAAAAATAAGAGTAGTTATAAGAAGATCCGTAAAGAATATTCGTATTCAATTTGTTGAATGGAACGGAAAAGGTGATGAGACACTTTCGCAAACCTTTTCAAAAGAACTTAAGAAATATGGGTGGGATCATTATTGTGGAAATGTTCCCGCTTCATACTTAACAGGATTCCTCGCTGGTATAAAGGCTAAGAAAAAAGGTATCAAAGAAGGTGTACTCGACATAGGGATTCAAACATCTACAAAGGGAAGCAGAATTTATGCTGCTCTAAAAGGTCTACTCGATGCCGGAATAGAAATACCTCACTCACCGGAAATACTCCCTGCAGAGGATAGAATTTACGGGAAGCACATTTCAGATGAAATGGAAAATAAAGTTAAAGAAGTTATGAAAAACATAGAAAGTAAAGAAGGTGAGTAAATGAGCGAATGGGTACCTAAAACTACACTTGGAAAAATGGTTCTTAACGGAGAAATAAAAAACATGGAAGAAGTATTCCTGAAAGGATATAAAATAATGGAGCCTGAAATAGTCGATATTCTACTTCCGAATTTGCAAACGGAAGTGTTTAAAATAGGCGGTGCAAGCGGAAAGGGTGGCGGTATAAGGCGTGTACCAGTAAGAAGAACTACACGCATGCATAAAAGCGGGAGAAGATTTAAAATCTCGATAATGGTTGCTGTTGGTAATGAAAATGGTTGGATTGGTGTAGGTATTGGTGAAGGTCCTTTGGGAAAGCAGAGAGAAGTGTACAAAAAAGCGATGAATAACGCGAAGAAAAATATAATTCCTGTAATGCGTGGCTGTGGTTCTTGGGAGTGTAGATGCGGAACGCCTCATTCCATACCGTTTGCAGTAGAAGGTAAATGTGGTTCTGTTCGCGTTAAACTAATGCCTGCTCCGAAGGGTCTCGGCCTTTGCGTTCCAGATGAAATTAAAAAGCTTTTGAGATTAGCAGGAATAAAGGATGTGTGGATAAAATCACGCGGTGATACGAGAACCAGAATAAATTTTGTTCGTGCTGTTTTTGATGCTATTAGAAAACTTGCAAAATATAAAACAAACGAGGAGTTTAAAAAAATTTCTGGTTTATCGATGGGTGGTAGTGAATGATAGCAGTTATCCGTATAAGAGGCAGGGTTGGCGTGAGAAAAGAAATAGAAGATACTTTAAAAATGTTAAAACTTCACAGAAAGCATCATTGCGTACTTTTAAATCTTACAGATTCAATTCGCGGAATGCTTCATAAGGTTAAAGATTATGTGACATGGGGAGAAATCTCTGAAGATGTTCTGAAAAAGCTTATAAGAAAAAGAGGAAGGAAGATAGGTAATAAAAGATTGAATGAAAAAGAGGCAGAAGAAATTTACAAAGAACTGGTTAATGCAAAGGATCAACCATCGAAGATTCTTAAAAAATATAATGTTAAACCAGTTTTTCGTTTGACTCCACCTTCAAAGGGATTTAAAAAATCCATAAAGCAGCACTATCCTAAAGGCGAACTCGGTTATCGTGGCGAAAATATAAACGAACTTCTGGAAAGAATGATATAATTTTTTTCTTTATAATATAGATATGAAAATTCTGAAGATTCTTGAAAGGTTAAGGAAAGGTGAAGATATAGAAAAAGTTTTTAAAAATGAAAAGTGGCAAACGTTCGAAGAGTTCGTGGCATGGATTTTTGAGCAGCACGGATTTGAAACAAAAATTCATTTTAGGTTTAAAAGAAAGGTATACAGAGAAATAG
>WAOA01000005.1 GCA_015521535.1 Candidatus Aenigmatarchaeota archaeon
AGCCTTGTAAGCATTGCGATTGAGAAGTGGATTTTAAACTTGTTTGGGTTTGTTTTTGTATGAGAGAAGCGGTGAAGGAGCCCGCTATGTAGGAAACGGATATGGTTAAAGCGATTATTATTACTGCAGAGAGTAAGGGAGAAAGGGATTTGGTATTTTGCAAGCATAATTTCTTCATAATTTAATTATTTATGTTTAAAAGAATTTTAAATAGTTTTATATAAAGCTTTTGAGTCCTCTTCCGAGGAAGAAAAATGAATACCTTACTGATAATACACTTTGTTATGCCTTATCTGGATATTCACAAGATTTTAAAAATTAAAAAAAATTAAAAATCACAACAAAACTATCCCATAGGCATCGGCATTGTGGTAGATGTTGTTGCCGAAGTAAATGACATTACTGAAAAAAACGAAAGAAAAATCCCTATATACATTCCTATTATTATAGATGCTGTAACAACAGAAGTTCCTATTAATGCTGTTATCATGTCTACGCGGAAAAATTCTTTAAGCGCTCTGTAAAATGTTGCATATCCGATTGCTATCGTTATAATCAGAACAGGTATTCCTATTATAACGCCGCCTGGAACAAGTGCCGTAAGCACTGAAATTACTGCACCGAAAGAAGGCGCGACCATACTGTAAACAATTGCTGTAAGTCCTTCGAAATACTTTCCCTTTCCGCCTAAGATATTCATCACTATTTTAGCCAGAAAGCCTACTATGAAGAGTCCGAGAACTCCTAAAACGAAACAAATTGCTGCTAAAACAACTGAAGCACCTGAAAATACGGAATAAACTCTGTATGTTGCTATGTATGTTGAAACCGCAAAGATTGCAGAAACCAATAGTTGGTAAACAAATGTTTTGTTAATGTTCTTTTCTCTTTTTGCTGTTCTGATGACTTTTTCTGGGTTTTTGAAAAAATCCATAATCTCGTACATATTAAGATTACTTGATGTTGTAATATAAAAAGGTTTTCGAGAATTATTATCCTTTTACCGCGATAGTCAATTCCTCGTTATCGAAAGACATCTGAGAAATATTTCTCGGTTTTACCGGAATTATTTTGAAATACGTCTTATCTTTAGATCTCGCCCTTATTTCTATACTTTCTTCTAAGCGCTTTATTTCAATATTATTTTCGCTTTTAACGCCGGGAAGTTTTATCCTTATTATTCTATACCCATCTTTATCTATGATTTCTGTCTTCGGCTCTTCAACTTTTCCTTCCGGTGTTCTCTCTAAAGGTTTTTCACCAGGGCGAATTTCAAATTTATTTTTTCTTTTTGGATAGATTTTTATCTTCGGTATCGCGAATCCGAACATTTTTTCCAGTTTTTCAAATTCCTTCTCTATAATTCTATCTAGTTCGTCGAAGAATTCGTCTATATTCTTTAAAGGATTACCGCAATACGGACAGTAGTTAAATTCTTCCTTAATCGGTTTCCTGCAAAAACCGCATTTTTTTCTGGATATCATAATTATTATTTTATAACTTAACCAAATAAATAGATTTATACGATTTCAATATCAGCAACCCAGTGGTATACTCGCGGTGCGTATGACTTTATTTTTTTTAAATACTTAATATCTGCCTTAAACCCTTTTTTCTCAACTTTTTTTCTCATCGTCTTCATCTCTTCTTCAATCTCTTCCTTTTTCGCGAGAAAATGATAATGAATTACTGTTCCGCTCTTCACCAGATTTAAAGCACTTTCTAAATATCTATAGGTTTCGAAAATGTAACCCATTAATATACGATCGCCTTTGATTTTCTCTCCTAAAATTTTACAAATCTCTCTGCAATCGCCTTCAAGAATTTCAACTTTTTCTTCAACCTTGTTAATCTTTACATTTTCTTTAAGGTAAAAAACAGCGTCTGGATTTATGTCTATTGCATAGATTTTTCTAACCTTAGTGTGCTTTGCGATTGGGATTGTAAAATAACCTATACCGGCGAACATATCGATAACTATTTCTCCCGGTTTCACTTGCTTTACTACGCGCATTTTTTCGAATTTATTGCCCTTGGAAAACATGACTTTGGCAACATCTAATTTGTAAAAACATCCGTGCTCTTTATACACGGTTTCGGTTCCGTTTCCGCATAACACTTCTATACACGGGTTTCTTCTCTCGCCGCGAATCTCCTTAAGTAAGCAAACAGTTTTCACAGGAAGGATTTTCAGAATCGCTTCGCCGATTTCCTTTTTGTATTTCTCGAGTTCTCCGTGAAGTTTAATAATCGCTATTTTTCCTACGATAAAGTACGACTTTGGTAGTTTTTGCATTGCGCTTTCCGGAATTTTACCTTTGAGCGCTTCGCAAAGAGAAGAGTAAAAGGACATGTTAATTTTTGAGAACGGGAAAAAATATATACTTTCTTCGCGAGAATAATTACATGCGAAGTATTATACAAATTGCTTTCGTAATCGGCGTACTTCTTTTAAGCGGGTGCATAGGTAATTTTAACCTTCCGTTCGCGCAGGCGAATTTTATAACAAAACAGGAAGTTTTGACCGATGACATAGGCTATGCGATTCAGGTGTATCCGACAGAGGTAATGCCCGGCGAGGATTTAAGAATCAGGGTGAAAATTCTGCCGAAAAAGGATATAACCAACGTGAAAGTAAAAATACTCGACACTTGTGATTTTACTTGCAAAGACGGTGAATGTGAAAAGGAAATCTCAAGAATTTCTGCAAATTCGCAGCGAATGGTGAGATTTACGCTCGCAGCACCAGAAAGCGTGGTGATGGAAAAAGATTGTGAAATAAGGTTTGCGATAAACTACACCGCGAACGCAACAATTATAAGAGACTTGGTCGTGCTTTCGAAAACAGAGTATGCTGAGAGAGCGAAAAAGGGAACGCTGAACGAAATCAAAATAAACGAAATAAAAGTACCGTCTTCTCTTGATCTTGATTTGAAATTTTCGCAAAGCGAAGCACTCCGTAGCGGCGAGAAAGTTTACATGACTATAAATTACAGAAACAAAGGAAGCGGAGTGATAGACACGCTGGAAAAGGGAAGCGTGGTTATAGAGTTTCCTGGAAATGTTAAGGATGAAAATTGCGATGATTATGTGAAAAAGAGCGATAATGATAATCTATATGAATTAGACAAAAACATAAAATTCTACGGAAAAGAAAGCGAAAAAAGCGTATGTGAATTTACAGTGAATGCCAAAAAACCTGTTGATATACAAAAAATGCGCATTACAGCAAAATATAAATATGAAACCGAGGATTATATTATTGTGAAACTATTAAAAGGGTGAAGTATAAATGATAAAAATCAATGCGAATCACATTCCTATATTTTTCATAATATCTTTACTTTTTCTAAGCGGTTGTATTCAAACTACGCAAAAAACTACTGTAACTGGAAAGGGTATCGTTATAACAGATTTTTCATCTTCAAGGGATGCCGTTGAAGGAAAAGACAAAACGGTAAGAATTTATATGGAAGTTGAAAATCAGGGTAGTTACGCCACGGATAGCGTTCTTATGTGCTTGTTAGGCTCTTTCGGAAAAACTTCCGAAAGCATGTGGAAGCGCTCGGAAGACACGCCGCAATGCCAGAAAAGTGGAAGAAAGCTGGAAGCATACGATCCTGTGAATAATTTACCGGGCGGAACCGCGAGGAGCGCTTGGACGCTGTATTCGCCGTGGCTACCGTATCCGCAGCAAACCACCGAAGAATTTACGGGCAGGGTTTACTATCAGTACAAAACGAGAACAACTGTAAAGGTAACGGTTTTCACCGAAGGTGAAATCGAGGCGGCCAAGCAAAGGGGAGAGCCGCTTAGTTCAATCTCGGAACAGGTTAAATCGATTTCACCCGTAGATATATCTTTAAGCACACAATCCCTTATAAGGGCCGAAGACGGATACTTTACTTTGAAAATAACAGTTTCCAATACAGGAGGCGGTATAGTATTCGATAATTCAAAAGTAGATTTCGCTTCCGATACACCGCCTTCGTTAGATACGGATTCGCTAAATATAGCGAAACTTAATATAAACTATCCGACATCTGCTCTTAAGATTGAAGCATGTGAAAGCGAGATAGAACTTAAAAAAGGTGAAACCAGAACCGTTTCCTGCGATTTCACGATTCTCGAAGATATCAAAACAAAGAAAACGTATCCCATAACCGTAGAAGCGGAATACGGATATTATGTAGAGAGTACCCTTACCATTACTGCTCGCGGAAAGAGGGAAGAAACTCCGTGAGAAACCATGAAAAAAATTCATTTATTACTACCCGCTTTGATTTTGATTTTTTCTGGATGTATTTCAGGGGAAAATATTTTAAAATCCGGGACCGAGGGACCAGGGATAGCGCAGGGTTCTGTTTCGCTTTCCATAGAGGCTGTTCCTGAAGAAGTTTATTCCGGCGAAACCTTAAGCGCTTACTTATCTCTAAAAGGACCTGAGGACAAAAGATTCTCGGATATTTTCGCTTGTATATACGGAAATTTTTATCCTCTTGAAGATGAATGCAAGCCCGTAGGAGTTCTTTTCGGGGGAAGGGAAATATCGTTTAAAATAATGGCACCTTCTTTGCCGGAGAAAGTAGAAAAGAGCGAAGACATCTATGCAAGGGTTTTTTTCAAGGATAGCGCGGAAATCACGGCGTATTTTCCGAGTATAGATGAAAACGAAAGAAGTATAAGGCTCAGAGAAGGTAAACCCATGCCTAAATTTTCCTTAGTGCATCCGACATTGCCTATAAAAATAACCATCGAAAATACAGATTTCCCGATAATCGTTTACGACGGCGAAGGGAATTTCGAGTTCACGATACATGTTAAAAACGTGGGCAACGGCGCTGTTTTCAATCCTTCTTCATTCCCTTCAGAGGCGAAAATGCCGGATTTAGAAGAAAAGGATATGGGTATCGCATATCTGAAACTGAAATATCCGCAGGGCGTGGAAATAACATGCGACAATGATAGATACGAGAAGGAAGGCAGGTACAGGGGTTATTACAAAATCGAATTTTTCGAAAATGAAGACTCTCTTTACTGTGCAGGGAGAATCAGGGATTCTTCTTATTCCATACAAAAAATATACCCCGTGATAATTGAAATAGACTACGCTTACTATATCGATACAAGTACTTCCGTTAAAGTGAAGGGAAGAAAGGGAAAAATTGAGATACCGAAAAAGCCTGTAGGTGTTCCTTCGGAAAAAGGATATTTAGAGGTTTCTCCACAGCAAAAAATTTTGCTTTTTAGCGCTACCATATCTCAGTTAAAGGATATAGAAAAAAACTGCGAATTCGAATCAATAAGTCAGATATCGCCTACCGATAAGTGTATTGAAGAAGTCTCTCCCGATGAATTTGACATTTCTGTTTCAATGGGAGATCTGGCAAAGGAAAGCGGGTATACAATTCAATTCACAAAGAGCCCAGAGATTGTGTCTAAGGATGGTGTAATTGTGGTAGATTCTGAGTTAGATAACTCTAAACAAATTGTTTTGAAACTTCTAAATCCGATTTTCGAGCAGGGTAAGGAAACGAGTTTCGATATTACTTTCGAATTCGATGTGAGAAAAAAGATCACCGAAGAACAAAATGAAATAGAGAACGAGATAAATAAGTTCGTTAACTGTCTAAATTTCGAAAGCGGAAAAATAGAAATTAACTCAGGAAAACAAGATTGTAGCCTACCTTGGGCTGAGATCGCAAAGGAAGGAAATTGCGAAAGTAAAGAGATATGTAAATGTTCGGCAGAAAAATGCGAATATCTTTCATCGCCAACATGTAAGGATTGCCTTGAACGAGCAATAGTTCAGACGTACTTCCCGAGAAAGATTTTTGAAAAAGTTTCGCAGAATTTTGGTGAAAAAGAGAGTGAAATAGAATCGTGTATAAGAGATACGAATCCATTGGCGGCATGCTCATTTGCAGATGATAAATTAAAATGCATCCTTCCGAAGGTAAAAGATTGTATAGAAATCGTGAGCGAGAACGTTAAAAGTTCCTTTACGGTAAAGGTAAAAGAAAAAGATTATTCACAGGAATTTATCATAAGGTCGCTTTCTTCTGAACAAAGAGATTGTGTTGAAAAGGAAGTAAGATACGGTACGTGTAAAGATAAAGAATCGCTCGGAGTTTGTATTTTTGAAAACTGTTTGAAAGGAGATAAATATTTTGAAAATAATGAAGATGACAAAAATACCTTTATAAAGAAAATCGAAGAAGCGATCTCCTCTTGCGGTGATGATAACTGTAAAATAGAGAAAATAACCGAAGTACTAAGTTCGAATCAAACAACGATAATGGAAGGTGAAAAAATAGACTCTATGGACCTAGAGTCAACCTGTAATTTCACTATAGAAGAAATTGAAAATCTCAACAATCTTTGCACCCCTGAACTTAAGATTTTTTGCAAGGACGGAATCCTCGATCTGGTAAACAAGGAAGACGGATACTATAAACTTGACGAGTATTATATAAATAACAGAGAGTTTACAGTTGTTACTCCTAATTCGAAAAAAGAAATAGGATATAAAATAATGGGTGAAGAGTTTTCAATATTCTGCGAAGACAAAGCGGTTTATGCTTATATAGAGCCTGTAGATATAAACTGCAAGCCCGATGATTTAGGAACATGCGGAAAATGTACAAATTACGAATACAAGTTCAGAATCAGTTTAGACGGGCTGGCATGCGATAAAGAGAAACCTAAATAAACTAAAATCCACTAATTTAGAGAAGATTCACTGAGGTTTTTAAAGTATTCCTCTATCTCCTTAATATCGATTATTATAATTTTTTTCTTAGTAAATACAGATGCGTAGTCCTTATACTTTTTAAATATATCGTAAATATCCCTCAGCCTAGTAACCCATTTCACTCTTTCTAGCGATAATTTTTCGATTTTCTGTTTATCTTTACGTTTGTTATATTCAGAAATATCTGCATCGATGGAATATATTGTTTCTTCTATGCTATAAATCATCTGTAACGCAGAGTATACAAACTCTTTTGCAAGAACAGTTGCATTTTCTATCTCCCTTTTGTCTATTTTTTCATAGTTTTCGGCTATGTTTTTCAGTGTTTCTCCCGCTATTTTAAGTTCTTCATATTTTTCCTCATAATCCATAATCCTCACCCACGAGAATATTATTTCGGTAAAAAAATTTAATTTTTATTCGTTCTCGCGATTATAGTTGGTGTGCAAACAAAAACTTTATTTAACTTTATCACATTTAATTTTATCATGTCTCAGGATTTTCCGAAAACATTTGATAAAAAAGAAGAGGAAAATATTATTAAACTCTGGAATGAGAAAGATGTCTTTAAATTCGAAGAAAACAGCGAAAAACCGCGATTCGTAATAGACACTCCGCCGCCATATCCAAGCGGAGATTTTCATATGGGGAATTTTCTAAACTGGTGCTACATAGATTTTATTGCAAGATATAAAAGGTTACGCGGCCTTAATGTGTTATTCCCGCAGGGTTGGGATGTTCATGGTTTACCGACAGAAGTTAAAGTAGAGCAGGCAACTGGTAAAAAATGTTCGCAGGTACCAAGAAAAGAATGGATAAAACTTTGCGAAGAATGGACAGAGAAAAACATAAAATCAATAAAGAATACTATGATAAGGTGCGGTTTCTCTATAGATTGGTCCAAAGAATACAGGACATCTTACCCAGAATACATTAAAGCGGTTCAACTTTCCTTCTTGCTTCTTCGCGAAAAAGGCTTGGTATATCGCGGAAAGCATCCTATCAACTGGTGCCCGCGATGCGAAACAGCAATAGCGGATGCCGAAGTGGAATATATTTCAAGGAAAACCAAACTGAATTTCATAAAATTTCCGTTGGTCGGAGAAGGTGAGATAGTTATAGCCACTACGCGTCCAGAATTGCTGCACGCATGCGTTGCTATAGCTGTGAATCCAGATGATGAAAGGTATAAAGAAATAATAGGCCGCTACGCAAAAGTGCCTTTGTTCGAACAGGAAGTAGAAATCATAGGTAGTGAAGAAGTTGATCCGGAGTTCGGAACAGGAATAGTTATGATATGTACTTTCGGCGATAAGCAAGATGTTGAGTGGGTATTCAAGCATGGGTTACCGGTTATAGACGGCATAACCGAAGATGGCAAACTAAAAAATGCAAAAGAGTTTTCGGGATTGGAAATAGGGAAAGGGAGAGAAAAAATTATAGAAGCGCTCAGGGAAAATGGTTTTCTACTTGAACAAAAAGAAATAGAACAAAACGTTGGTGTATGCTGGCGCTGTAAAACGCCTATAGAAATATTGAATAAAAAACAATGGTTCGTTGCTATTACGCGTTTTAAAGAAGACGTAATACGCGAAACAAAAAAAGTTAAATGGATTCCTGAGCATTATGCGCTCAGACAGATAAATTGGGCTGAATCTTTGACGTGGGATTGGGTAATAAGCAGGCAAAAAGTTTACGGCACTCCCATACCGGTTTGGTACTGCAAAAAATGCGGAAACGTGATCTTCGCTTCACCGGAGCAATTGCCAGTAGATCCAGTTTATGATTCACCGCCTGTAGAAAAATGCGAAAAATGCGGTTCAAGCGATTTTGAAGGTGAAAGAGATACAATGGATACCTGGATGGATTCTTCGATAACTATTGCATTTCACGCGGGGTGGCCTGAGCACTTTGATGAAAATCTATTCCCCGCTGATCTCCAGCCGAATGGCGCTGACATAATAAGAACCTGGGATTACTATCTTATGGTAAGGCATTTGATGCTTTTCGGAAAAGCACCTTACAAGAGCGTTGTGATAAACGGTATAGTTTTGGGAGAAGACGGTAGGAAAATGAGTAAAAGTTTAGGGAATTATGTAACTACCAATGAGGCGCTTGAAAAGTATCCGGCAGATGCTCTTCGCTACTGGGCAGCGGTCGGCGGCGCTGTAGGAAGCGATATCCCATTTTCTCGAAAAGAGTTGGAACACGGAAATAAGTTTATAACAAAACTCTGGAATATATCAAGGTTCTGTAATATGCATATTAAGGGGGAAAAACCAGAGAGAGTAAATGATCTTAGTCCCATAGACAAATGGATACTTCACGAACTTCAGGAAGTGATAAGAGATGTCACGCTTTCCATGGAAAATTATAAATTCAACGAAGCACTTATACGTATGGAAAAGTTTATTTGGGAAGAGTTAGCGGACAATTATTTGGAAATGATAAAGTACAGAATATACGAAGGAGATAACGCTGTTAAATATGTTTTGTATGAGTTACTATATAATATAGTTAAAATGCTTTCTCCATTTCTTCCTTTTGTTTGCGAAGCGATATACCAGCGAATCTTTACAAATGAAGGTGAAAGCGTAGTTAAGGAAAAATGGCCAGAAGTCAAAGAGAATTTCTTCGATGAGGCGGCTAAGAAGCATGGCATTGTCGCGAAAAAAATAGTTTCTGCGATACGTCAATGGAAATCTTCTAGGGGACTTTCATTAAAAGAGCAAATTAGAGAAATAACTATTTCTTGTGATGAAGAAACAGAAAAGATAATAAAAGAAATTGAAGATGTTATAAAAGGTACTTTACATATCGAAAAGATAATATTTGGGAAGGCAGATGAAATAGATTTAGGCGATATTAAAATAAACGTGAAAAAATGAGATCCTCTCTTGGTAAGAGGGAAAAGCTGATTTAAAAAAGGAATTAACGCGAGTATTTTTTCTGCACGACACTCTGCTACAACGAGAGTTTGCTTCAACAGCGCGGTTTCGGCTTAATTTATGATTATTTATGATTATCGACAGACCAAAAATGAAAAATTTTGAGTCGAGTTAAAATTCTTTATAAATCTTTTAAGAATAAAATCAGTTATGCGCGAGGAAAAGGAAAGAAAACTCAAAAATCTTATAGAAGAATTGGAAAAAATTCGAGGTAGGCATACCGAACTTATTAGCCTTTATATTCCCTCTGGTTATAACTTAAATGAAATAGTTTCGATGATATCGCAAGAAATTTCTCTTACTCAGAATGTAAAAAGCAAAACGGTTAGAAAAAACGTTATTGATGCTTTAACAAAAATTTTACAACACTTGCGGCTATATAAGAAAACTCCTGAAAATGGATTGGTGATTTTCGCTGGTAACGTTTCCAAACAAGAAGGAAAAAGCGATATAAAGTTATGGGCAATAGAGCCTATAGAGCCGATAAATGTCAAACTTTACTGGTGTGATCAACGATTTGAATTAATGCCGCTGGAGGAACAACTAAAAGAAAAGGATGTTTACGGTTTAATTGTATTGGATACAAAAGAGTGTACAATTGGTCTGCTCAGCGGAAAGAGTATTAAAGTACTCAAACATATGGAAAGCATAGTACCTGGTAAGTTTATTAAAGGCGGTCAAAGCGCTGCCCGTTTCCAGCGAGTGCGTGAAGGCTTGATAAACGACTGGTACAAAAAAATTGGCGAAGTTGCAAAAGAGATATTTTCTGACTACGAACTCAAAGGCTTGCTAATAGGCGGCCCTGGAATTAGCAAAGAACATTTTCTTTCAGGTGAATATTTACCTAATGATTTAAAGAAAAAAGTACTGGGTATTGTTGATACAGGTTATACAAGCGAACATGGTTTACATGAACTTGTTGAAAAGGGGATAGAATTCATCAAAGAAAGCAAATATGCAAAGGAAAAAGAAATTCTTTCAAAGTTTTTTTCCGAGTTGAAAAAAGAGAGTGAACTTGTAACATATGGTTTGAGTTATGTGCTCGACGCGTTGCAAAAGGGTGCTGTCGAAATTCTACTTGTATCAGAAGACTTTCCATGGAAGGAGGCTAAAATTTACTGTAAAAAATGCGATTACGCGGAGAAAAAATTTGTAAAGAAAAGTACATCTCCACTCTGTCCGAGATGTAAAGAAGAAATGGAAATTATTGAAGAAATGGACGGAATAGAGGCGTTGGAAGAAATAGCGAAAGATTTCGGAACAAAGGTTATAGTAGTTTCACGCGGCACGCGCGAAGGCGAGCAATTTTACAATCTCGGAGGAATAGGAGCATTTTTGAGATGGAAGGTGGAAGGGTGAACTACCATTTCAAATACCTGCGCATTATACCGTTTGTAAGCGCTTCATTGAGCTCTGGTTTCGGTAGGAATATTTTGTTCACCATAAGCAAGCAGTGAATGGATTCGTGCAAAGCAACTTCTTCAAGTGGTATAGAATATGCTATGAATTTCGTGTCGGGAATTTTTCTTAAAAGTTCTGGAATATATTTTTCAGCAATCTTTCTAAGTTTTTTGTTCCTGAAAAGATTTTTACCCACACCACCGTGGTATTTTTTTCTCATTAATTTTTTGAACTCCTCTGATGATAAGAATCTTTCTATATTTTTTATTCTTTCTTCTGGAGTCTTTCCGAAAGATGTGAACATGGGAGAGAGGATATAATTAAGAAGTATTACATCCTTTTTTTCAAGAATCAAAATTCCTATGTCCTTTTCATCAAATTTCAAATCGAAATCTTTAGATATCCTTTTCAATATTCCGAGGACTTTATTTTTAAGTTTCATAATAAAAAATATTATATAAATTTTTATATAAACTTTCGAAGGATATAGAAGTTTGTTTCCAGAAGTTGAGACTGTCCGGATACCAGCGAATTACCACCGCCATAGTAAAAGCAAAACCCGAGCAATCTAAGACATTACTGAGAAAAAGTAATCTCGTGTTAATTCTTTTTTAAAGAAATTATTTCTCGATTATCCGGACGCTCTCCAGAAATTTTCTGAAACTTTTTTTAATTTTAAAATATATACTTCAGCGACGCTATAG
>WAOA01000006.1 GCA_015521535.1 Candidatus Aenigmatarchaeota archaeon
AGTATGCGGCCGCGCCTCCAGCGGCAACTAAAGCAGCAATACCCAAGGCCTTTACGTTAATACCCATAATATGAATTATTCCGGCGAAAATTATTTAAATTTATTACTTAATGAGGATAACCGTTTAATCGCGCCGTAATAATTTACTTATTTTGATTAAATCTTTCTATCGATAATAACATTTTTATTTAAGTTATGTGATATAAGGAATAGAGGTGATATAATGGCAAAGAAAAAAGTAGTACCGTTGGCTGTTAGAAGTAAAGTAAGGGAAGTTGCAAAAGGAATGCGTGTAAGCGGAGATTTTTTCGATGCGCTAGATGAAAAAATAGCAGAGATTATAAAAGAAGCCGTAAAGAGAGCAAAGGGAAACGGAAGAGCAACACTAAGAGCGTATGATCTTTAAAATTCCGCTTTTCTCCCTTTCTTTTATTGTTTTTGTTCTTAGATTTGAGACCGTTCGAATAACACGAATTAACCCGAGAGTATACTTGCAGGTAGTGGTATTAAAGAAAGTTGTCCGCATACGTGCGGAAAAGTAATGATTTGCGCTTTAATTCTTTTTGATGTAAATTTACGTGCTTATCTGCACGGGGTCCCCCGTTGAATACTATTCAGATAACCATGAATTAAACCGAAAACATACTGAGAAAATCTAAACTCTTGCGCATATCTAAGTGCGATTCAAAGAAAAACAGATTCACAGTTATTTTTTTAAAATTATTTTTTTCATCATTATCGAGACAAGGTTATTCACTTGGTTTAATAGTAATTCACTAAGTATCATATTCAAAGATTCCTAACAGCCGATAGCCGCGAATCTAAAAATATCTATCGAATACCAAAAACGAAAAGGTATTTATCTTATTTCTCTCATAACGTCGATAAATTTTTTGTAAATCTTGAATTCTTCAAGCGAAACTAAATGAATCTGAAAAATATAACCAGATTTAATTTTTTCTCTTAATTTAGCAATTATCTTCGCTCTTTCAAGCGCGGGTTTGTTTTTTATTTCTTCGCTTACTATGAGTACATCTATATCGCTCAGATAAATATCATGCTCACCCTTTGCGTAACTGCCGAAAACAAAAATTCTCGCATCCGGAAGCAAAGACTTTGTTTTCTTCGCTAAAAATTTTAAGTATTTTTCAGCATTCCTGAAAAATTCTTCCCTTTCTTTTACGAATTTTTTTGCTATTTTCAGACCTATTTCTTCCATAAAATATCACGCACTTTTTCTACAAATTCGAGCGCTTTCTTAGCATCGCTTTCCGAAAAAGAAAACGGCAGGTATCTCGAAGAAATATAAGCGTATTCTAAAAGTTCTATTATCTCTTTGTTTTCTTTTGCTATCTTTTCAATATCTTTGATACCAAGTTGTTTAACTATTTGCATGAGTTTGGTGATTTCATGGGTTTTCGGAAATTCTACGCCGAACGAAAGAATTCTTGCCTTTAAGAAAAGTTGCAGCGCCTGTTCTATATGAAAAAGAGCAACATCATATTCTTTGCTTTCCAAATCAAGTTTCGCATCCACAAGAAATCTTTCCGCCCTTTTTCTGAGTTTATCAATAAATTTTTTCATAAAACTATTTTGAAAGCGATAAATAAAAGTTTTTGGAGAAACTCGAGATACAGCGCGGCAAATACATCGGAATATATATTTCGAGTGCTGGCGGTGCGCATCCTTACAGGAGCGGCAAAAGGTATTAACATCGTTGCGGTTATGATTCAGGAATTTAATAACGATAATACCCTTAACCTAGCAGTTCACGTTTGAGAGAAATATTACGGCGTAATATTTTCCTTATCAGAACGTTCGCGAAGTAATAGGCATGTTCCAATGATGCTGAATTAACCCGAAGTCGCAAGAAATAAGCGAAAACTCGCGCACATCTGCTGTCACGCAGTAAAAAACACTTTCGTGTTAGTTCTTTTTCTATGGTTCCGCTCTTATTGGGACAAACTTGGTAATAAGAGCATTAAGAGACAAGCGGATTACCCGCAAAAAGCGCGTAGTAAAAGCGGAGTTCGAGCAATCTAAGATACTGCTGAGAAAAAGCGATCTCGTGGTAATTCTTTTTTGATTATTCTGATACTCTCCAGGTAATTGAAATTAATTTTATAAACAAAAATAACTAAAAATAAATCTATGAAAAAAAGAAGAAATCTTGACCGCAAGTGGTTGATGATTACTCTTACACTCGCGTTTTTCATTTCAGTTTCTCTAATTTCCTCTTCTCTCTCGGCTACAGCCCAAACAACAGGCGCAATTACAGGAACGATTATATTTAGAGACGCTTCAAGTAATTACGGCATTTCCACAATCCCATTATCTCTTCCGAAAGCAGGATGTATGGTTAGAATTACCGTATGTGACTATGGAAACAAGCCGCCGACGAAGTTGATAATCGGAGCAGACCCGGTACCTAATAATGATAAGGCGCCGTCTCTCGGGCCTCTTGATTATGCAGCACGTCCATCACCTTATGATTATTATTATTTTGATGCTCCGAACATATGTGGTGCTAAATATAAGGTAATTGAGGGAGTAGATATTATGATTGCTTGTAATCAGGCACATGATTTTGGTTCAAATGATAACTACTATGAATATTATCCTTATATTTGCGATGTGAATAATGGCGAAGAATGTGTTTATAATCCTGTAAATGGGTGTCCATTCGATAGTTATGATTCAGAAAGCGCATGGCCAATTCAAGATAAACCAGGCATCTGCTGCGATTTAGACGGCCCAGACAACATTCCGGGAACAGCGGATGATAACGTAATCTCCAACGGCCATTGCTGTCCGAAATCACACCCAATCTACGATCCGACATCCGGGAATTGTGTAAGAGAAGCAACTGTCGAAACAAGAAAAATGGGATACTGCTCTGTTCTAACAACAACGCTTGAAACAGCATTTACAGATATAACATTTGCGGATTCTCAGGGAAGACCGCTCTCAACCGCTGATTATGTTGCGGTTTCGTATGTGTGTTAAGGTTTGAAAAGACTTTTGTAGAGAGAAAAATTTACCGCTTCAGCATGAAGGATATATAAAAAATACTTTAAAAATATATCCATTCAAAAATATAGATTCAACTTAAGAAAAAATTTTAAATTACAGAAAGAAAAAAAAACATGCGAACTCCGTTAATTTTGGGTATTGTAGTGCTTTTAATTTTCAGCGTTATTTCTCTTATCTCTCCTTCCGGCGCGCAAACTTCGCAGACGCAAACGCCGATAACAGGGCATATCGTGCTTTTCCAGTTGGATCCGAGCACAAGTGTAGCTATCTACGGCGGTGATTGGACTTATGGTGTAGGGGTTAAAGAATACGGAGGGAAAACTAACTTTTCAGAAACTATTTCGCTTCCATCTACAGTTTGTTCGGTTAAGGTGAATTGCGGATACTATTATTTGACCGAATATGAAAGTTTCCCTAATACATATCATGTTAAAAAGCTCTCGTTCTTCCAAGGTACTTACGAAAATCTCGGTAACTTCTTTTACAGAGTGGAATGCAACCCGCCTTCTTCCCTTCCTTCTAAAAGTATTGTGGGGCACGTTTCCGTAAGCTATGTTTGCACTCCAGGTGGTGTTTATGTAGGCGAAGTTACGTACATAACGCAGAAAGGCGGTTGCACGAAAGGCGTGGCAAAACTAAGTGATAATCAATTTAAGGGCAATCACAACTGCGATGATAATCCGCAAGCGTGCTGTCCCGCCGGATATCGCATGTGCACGGAAAGCGAATTAAACCAATACTTTGCCATGGGCTGCATAGATTTTGATTCTTATGGACAATGGGGATGGTATATCTCCGAATACAATCCTAATGCTAACTGCAACGGATGGACTTTAAACAGCGGCGGACAGGGAGCGGATGCGA
>WAOA01000007.1 GCA_015521535.1 Candidatus Aenigmatarchaeota archaeon
CTTCTTCCTTGGTTACGAATTTTGTTTTTAACGGATTAAAAAAATTTAGCAAAACCTCCAGTTCTTTAACTTCAGTTTTTTTAGCAGTTTTCGTCAGTTCTTTATTAATCCTTTCGATATCGTTTTCTATTTTCATAATTCTTCTCTCGATTTCTACAATATTTTCAGAAATTTTTTCCAATTCTTCTGTAACCATATCTTTTATTTTAAGAAGCGCCTCTTCCATACTCGTTACTCTCATTCCACTTGCCCTATTCCGCTCTTCCAACATTCTTATTCTTCTCGCATGTTCGTTAACACGCTTTACTATCTCTTCGATTATTTGTGAAAAATCTTTTGCCGCCATTTAACCCACAAAATTTTTTATGTTTCTCAGTATATATTTGTTTATGGTTTTTGAAGGTGAAGTGAGAAACGGTATTCTCTATATAAACTGTCTTGGCTCTATATACGGCGTTAGTTTAGAGGACTCAGAAGAAGTTTTCGCAAGGGTTATAGATCATTTGATAAAAAATCCTCGTGTAACTGGAATAGTACTAACAGAGACGAGAGAATATGAATACGACTCGCAGCAAACTAAAATGCTTATTGAAATAGCGAATGCTATTACAACTATAGTGAGGGATAAAAAACTTACTTCAATAAAAAATTTCCCTAAATATTCTTTAACGCCTCATTGGTTCAGTTGGGTAAATACGCTCGTTACGATTCAATTGAGAAAAGACCCTATAGGTGCTTACGTAGCGCTTCTTCGCGAGATAAGACATATAAGGGTGAGATTAAAAAAGGTTAAAGATAGTGAAAAAAAATACTATGAAGAGTATTTAAAAAAGGTTTTGATCCCTATAAAGGAGATTTTGGAGAAATGCACGTTAATTCAACTTGCAAAGCCTTTTGTAATAGGGTATCATATTGGCGATAGAAGTCTATACCGCGAGTTTTTCCATCCTTCTATAAGACCGAATTTCATGTATACCAAATATCTTGCCCAGCCGCCGCAGGGCGAGGCGATAGAAAGATATGAAATAGGCGAAGTGGAGGTTGAGATATTTAAAATCCCGGAAAAGTCGCGATATTTCTATTTTGTCATACCACCAGAATTTAAACTTTCAGAAGACGAATACATGCTTCTCGACGCTGCGAGGCGAATTTTGGAAGAGCGCAGACCAAAAGAATTCGAAATGAAGGATCAAAAAAAGATGAGGGAAGTTTTCTATAACATAGGCATAGAACTTTTGAGAGATTTAGCGGAAGAAAGTAACATAACGCTTGAAAAAAATCAGTTGGAAAAATTAGCATCTATTCTTACAAGGTATACCGCTGGCTTAGGAATAATAGAAATCCTGCTCAGTGATGAAAAAATTCAGGATATATATATAAATTCTCCTTTGGGAGCATCTCCGATATTTATATTTCATCAGGACTTCGAAGAATGCGAAACGAATTTAATTTCAACACCTTTAGACGGAGAGCGTTGGGCAACGAGGTTTAGACTTATTTCTGGCAGGCCATTTGATGAAGCAAATCCGGTTCTCGATGCAGAACTTGAATTACCCAACGGAAGAGCAAGAGTTGCGTGCATACGCGAAAGATTAGCACCAGACGGCATGGCACTCGCAATAAGAAGGCATCGCGATAAGCCTTGGACGTATCCACTGTTCATAGATAACCGCTATATAGACCCGCTTTTCGCTGGTTTAATGTCTTTTGTAATAGATTACGGAAGGAGTTTTCTTATCGCCGGCGGAAGAGGAAGCGGTAAGACCTCTTTGCTCGGCGCGAGTATGCTCGAGATTCTTCCGAGATACAGGATAATAACGCTTGAAGATACTTTGGAATTGCCAGTTGGTGCGCTGCGCGAAATAGGTTATAATGTGGAAAGATTAAAATCGCGTTCTGTTATTACTAATGTTGAAACAGAACTACCAGCGGAAGAAGCGTTGCGCACAGCCTTGCGTTTAGGCGATTCTTGCTTGATAGTGGGCGAAGTACGTTCTACAGAAGCGCGTGCTCTTTACGAGGCGATGCGAATAGGTGCGATGGCTAATGTTGTTGCAGGCACAATACACGGTGAAAGTGCCTATGGCGTTTTTGATCGTGTGGTTAATGATCTTGGTGTGCCGCCTACGAGTTTTAAGGCAACAGACTTAATAATCATTTGTAATCGCCTGCGAAGTGCTGATGGTTTGCACATGTACAGACGAGTAGTAGAAGTTGTGGAGGTGAGAAAACACTGGAAGCAGGACCCTGTAGAAGAAGGCGGATTCGTAACTTTGATGAAGTATTCTTCAAAGGAAGATAAACTAAAGCCTACTCCTACTTTGCTAAACGGTGAGAGTTGGGTTTTAAATCAGATCGCTGAGCGCGTACGCGAATGGGCCGGAAACTGGAGTGCTGTGTGGGAAAACATTGTTTTAAGGAGTAAAATCGTTGAGCATATAGTATCTGTAGCGAGAACTTCAGGGAAAAGAGAGCTGTTAGAAAGCAAAACAAGGGTAAAATCCAATGAAATGTTTCATATAATTTCTGAGAGAATAAAATCAGAAACCGGTGCAATAGACACAAAACGTGTTTTTGAAGAATGGAAAAAATGGTTTAACAGTTATGCTGAAAGGATTTAGAAAGGAATAGTAGCGTTAAGACTGAAAGATAACGTTAAAAAAGAATTAACCGCATGTGCTTTTCTTTGCATGGTGCTTAACTACGTGGGGTATCGCTCTGCTCATCTTGACTTCGACTTGATTCATGGTTATCGGGCAGAATCTATGATAGGATAATAAATTTTTTATACCCTCCTGGCAAATTTATTTCATGCATAAAGGCATTTCCCCTGTTATAGCGATTATTATGCTTCTTCTAATAACAGTATCGCTTATAGGCTTATCCTATGTATGGATTAGTTCTACTTTTCAGGCAACAGCAGAGAAAACAGAAAAAAGCATAGAAAAAGGCACTGAAATAATGAGCATGGATTTTGAAATAAACTCCGCCTGGGTAGATAGTAATAGAAATTCTTTGTATATATCTTTGCA
>WAOA01000008.1 GCA_015521535.1 Candidatus Aenigmatarchaeota archaeon
ATTGTTTCTTAGGAAGTATTTCCCTATCTTTCCATAATTGGATTTTCATGGGCATTAATATCATGTATTCTTTGGCACAGAGAATTACGTTTCCTTTAGAAAATATTTCAAAAACGATAATATTATCTTTTGTTTCTATCTCAATTATTCTTTCAAAACCTTTTTTCCTGACAAAAATGATTCTTTGTCCCATTAGATGTTTTCTTAATAGCATACAAAAACTCGATGGCTCGGTAGATGAAGGTCTCTTATATTGACTGATAAAAAAAACACCTGGCCAAAATACGAGGTCTCGCTCTCCTATTCCCGATGCGTAGATTCGAAGCCATATTTTTTCTCCGTCGTGGTATACCTTATCTATTCTTCCGCCTTCTATTTGTTTTAATTCTTTAAACAAAAAATGTATATCAAGATTCGTCAACTCTTTTCGCACCGATAACACCCTCGAAAAATCTTTTTGCCTCTTCAGGACTTTTCAATCCGAAGTACTCTGCAAATTCTTTCGTCGGCAGAAGAACTTTTGTTCTACCTTGCTTCACAGTTCTTATAAGTCCGCGACTTTCTAATTCTCTTACATATTCATAAGTTCTATTTCCTATAACTTTAACTATTTCAGATTGCGTTATACCATCTTTATACGCAACTAAAGCAAGAACGCGTAAGAGACCTTTTTTCATATCCGAATAAGGTGTCAAATACCTAACAAATCTCACGTACTCAGGCTTAACATAGAGTTTGAATTTATCTCCTATTCTTACAAGGTGTATGCCCCTTTCCGGATTTTCCAAATCATTTTTAATTTTTTCCAAAATCTCCAATACATTTTCTTCGTCTGCACCAGAGATTTTAGATAACTCTTCTACAGATAGCGGTTTTGCGCTCATGAAAAGCGCTGCTTCAATCAGTGCTTTCAGATTCATTTTCTCTCAACCTTATGTAAATTTCTTCAAAAAGTTTCGGTTGTTCATAAGAGATTTTACCTTCTTGTGAAAGATGTAATACCGGAATAAGCGTACTTATTATTTTTTCTCTTTTCCACTCACCAACTAAATTTGAAAATTCTATTTCTTCTTTTTCGATTTCTTCTAATATATTTTTTATATTCTCCAAAAGAATATTAACCCTTTGCGTTATGTCTTCTCCCTCTCCTTCTTCGATAAATTCCCTGAGAGCACTTTTTCTTCTCTCTCTTCTAATTTTACGCCTTTCCTGAACTTCAAACGCCTTTTTAAGAGCAAAAATAAGTTCTTCGAGAGTCACGCTTCTAACAGGGATTCTTTCTACCGGTGGCTGTAAAGGCGGTATTTTTGACAATATTTCAGTTTCGTATCCGGCTTTAACTTCTTTCTCACCTTCCGGGATAAGCACTTTTTTCTTTTTTTCGCCCTGTAAAATATCTGACTTCATTCTCAACAAAATCGCTGCCACGAGAATAAATCTACCGGGGATTCTTAAGTCAAGGTATTTCATTCTTTCCAAATATTTCATGAATAGATCAGTGAGTTTAACTATATCTATATCCCAAGGATCCATTTTTTCTTCTACCACTATCCTTACAAGGACATCTTCCCAACTCGGCTCATTAACCATAAGTTGTATAAGTTCACTATCTTTTATCATGGAATATCACAAGTTTTATATATATCGCTACCAAAATAAAAGTTATGGCAAAAAAAGTTAGTAGGAGAGTTACTAAAAGACAAAAGAAAGATAGCGGAATCACAGTAGGAACAATAGCATTTGTTGCAATATTCTTGCTCGCATATGCAGGACTTTACGCAGAAGCATCGCTCCATACAGCAATAATTCTAATATTAGCGATTCTCGGAGTTATAGTGGCCGTGCTTAATGTTGCAGTAAAAGAAGAAATAAATTTCCTCATTGCAGTAACATCGCTAAACGTTATACTTGTTTCATGGTACATGCTGCTCGGTTTACCAGAAATAGCAAAAACGTTTCTCACAAATTTAGCAGTAGCATTCGGCACTGCAGGACTGGTGATAGCATTAGCAGTTATAATTCAACTTGGTTCCAAGCCATAGGATTTCATCACTTTTTTATATACCTTTTTATTCGCTTTTTCTAATTCATTTAACGAGAAAAGAAATTCTGATTTATTAACAAAAACTATTTCCTCATCGGATTCTGAAATAAGATTTCCTTCCAAATCGAATCTCTTGAAATTTTCAATTTTAAGTTTGCAGTAAGGGCATTTTATACTCCAAAGCCTTTCTATGGAAACATCCTTTAAAATACCGGAAACTATGGAAGTTGTCTGATACACAGCAATAACGCTGCCTATGAGTTTTTTAGCCTTCTCTCTTACCCTTTCTATTGATATATTCCATTCCATCGGAAATTTGTTCATTATGATATATTACGCATATTAAAAAATAAAAAAGTGACGGAAAATCAAATGATAAGCTGAGACCGTTAAATTTAAATATTCTTCATTAACAAAAGGTTATGAATAAAGGTTTAAAGGAAGTGGCAGAAAATGGAGTTTTGTAACAAGTGCGGAAGTTTGATGTTGCCGAAAAAAACGCAGAAAAGCATAGTATTGATATGCAGAAAATGCGGGCACAGAAAAACTCTGAGAAAAAACGAAGATTTTAAAATATCTACAAAAACTCTGAAAAAAGAAGAAGGTCTTGTGATCGTGGACAAAAGGTCCCAGAAAGAAACGTTACCTGTAACAACTGTTCAATGTCCTAAATGCGAGAATACCCAAGCAGAATGGTGGGTACAGCAAACCAGAAGCGGTGATGAGCCACCGACGAGATTCTTTAGATGCACGAAATGCAGCCATGTATGGCGTGAGTATCAGTAATATACAACTATTAAAATCGCTATGTATTATTTCTGAAAAAGCTGTTCAGATAACCACGAATTACATCAAAACGCACCTAATAAAACGAAGTTCTCGCTTGTAGTACCGTGTAGAGAAAAGTATTTCGCGGTTAATTCTTTTTTAAATCTACATTTCAATTTTATCGGGGCAGGATACTTCTGAAATCTATTTAAATTCTCGTGTTCTTTTCAACTTCATGAAGGTTTATATAGAAACTTATGGTTGTGCATTTGCCCAGGCGGAAGGTGAAATGATCTCTGGTCTACTCGAAAGAAACGAGTTTACTATAACGCATAGCATAAGCGATGCTGACGTGATTGTTATCGTTACATGTCATGTAAAAGAAACTACCGAGAAAAAAATACTTTACAGAATAAAGAAATTCGGAGAACTTTATCCAGGAAAAGCGCTTATAGTTTACGGCTGTCTTCCACAGGCTTATCCAGAGATCGTTAAGGAAAACAATCCGCGCGCTTCGATTGTCGGAAATTTTTTCATAAGAGAACTGCCGAAGATAGTTTCTAGTGTTTCGAAGGGAAATAAAATAGAATTGATCGGAAAAAATAAAGAAGTAAAACTACGCCTTCCGCGAGTAAAAAAGAATCCGGTTGTGGGAATAATACCAATAGCCGAAGGCTGCGTCGGAAATTGTTCATACTGCTCAACGAAATTTTCTCGCGGAACTATTTTTTCCTACCCGGAAGAATTTATTGTTAAAGAAGCTTATGATCTTATAAAAAATGGATGTAAAGAAATATACCTTACTGCTCAGGACACGGCATGTTACGGAATAGATATCGGAACAACGCTTCCTGATCTTATTGAAAAAATTATTTCCCTGCCCGGTGATTTTTCGATAAGAATAGGGATGATGAATCCGTTTACAGCGAAAAAGATATTACCCAAATTACTGAAAGTCTATGAAAGCGAGAAGGTTTACAAATTCCTTCATATTCCGGTGCAATCAGGCTCTGACAGAATTTTGAGAAAAATGAATAGAAACTACACTGTTAGCGAGTTTATAGATATAGTTGAAAAGTTCAGGGAAAAATTTCCCTTTGTGCAAATTTGGACGGATATAATAGTAGGCTTCCCGGGAGAGACAGAAGAAGATTTTAAAATGAGTATAGAGTTAATAGAAAAGATTAAACCGGATTGGGTTAACGTTTCAAGATTTTCTTCACGTCCTGGAACAAAGGCGGCGAAAATGAAGCAGCTTCCGACAAGCATTAAAAAAGAAAGAAGTAGAGAAATTTCCAAAGTTGTTAAAAGCGTGGTAGAAGAAGTTAATAAAAAATGGATAGGTTGGGAGGGGAGAATTCTTATAAATGAGAAAGGAAAAGGTAATTGGGTGGGAAGAAACTTTGCTTATAAGCCCGTAGTAGTAGAATCGGAAAAAAATCTTTTAGGAAAATTTGTAAAGGTAAGAATCGCTCAGACGAAAAACATTCTTTTCGGAGAGATTCTAGACAATTAGCGGAAATCCTGTAAGTGTGAGAAGTATCGCAAGAGGAAAAACGGGAATGAAGCGTACACCTTCTCTTATTTTCACGTATTTCCTTACTTTTCTTATATTTTCAATTTCCTCTTTTTTCAATCCGCGAATTAACTTTCCTTCTAATCCTAATTCTGGTATACTTTCGCCGAGGACATCGTCTTCGCGAAGATTCTTTACAGGAATTTTTTTAATAAACATATTTTTTTCCACAAAGCGCCCGAAAAGCAATAAAGGTTTAAGTGCGAATAGTAGCGTTATTACCATGAAAAGATTCCACAAAATATTTTTTGTAATGTATAGATAAACTGAAAATAATAAAAAAATTACCGAGGCAAAAATTTCAAATTTCTCTTCTTCAAGATATGTAAAAAGCTTCTTTCTTAATTTTTTCTCTTGAAAAACTTTCACACCGGCGTAAAGTAGCGAATACAACCCGCCAACTACGAAAACATTTATGAAAAACATTAAAGAAAAGAGGGGTGAAGAATCTATGCCGAAAGGAAGTAGTGCACCGTATGCTATAAGCATTTCACCATCGCCGCCGCCCCAGTATCCGCGATAGTACATGAATAAGGAGAAAAGGAAAAAGATAGCGACGATTAACAAGCACCACTCTAAAATAAACCAATTTCCTGTAATCCAACTTTCGTATGCATGAATCCCTATTCCGAAAGTTATCATCGCCCAGGCAACAGGGTCGAGCATATTAGAGGTTTTTAAGTCATATAAACCGCATATAATTCCGCCTAAGAGCGCGATAGCAAGTTTGATTTCTTCGAACATAAAATTATTTTGTAATATTAAAGAAATATTTAATTTTATTTTTCATCAAAATTATTTATACTTCGCAACAATAAAGCCATGATCCTTTTCGAAGGGATTTAGCATTCTCCACTCCAGAATTTTCCACCCTTCTTGTGAGAGTTTTTCCACTTCTTCTTCGCATATTTTTCTCGGCTTGCGCGTAACATCTATGCTTCTCGTTTTTATTGCGAGAAATAGAATTCCGCCTGGCTTAAGAAATTCGTGTGCGTTTCTCATCGAGATTTCCGTGGCGTCAGGCTGTGCAATATCTACGTATAAAGCATCGACCTTTTCAACCCAGTAATATTCTTCTACTTTGCGTGCGTCCGCAAAAATAGGAGCAATATTTTTTCTTTTTTTACATACCGGTAAAAGTTCTTTGAAGCAACGCTCTGAGAACTCGATCGCGTAAATAAAACCCTTACAAAGGATGTCTGAAACATATGAAACCGTGTAGCCATGTGCCGCGCCCAAATAAAGCATTTTCCAGTCTCGCTTCTCTGGAAATGGAATTTGTTTAAAACCTTTAACTATCGCTGCAGCAAGTTTTGAACGAAATGGATTCCACTGGCGATATTCAATACCTTTAAAAACTATAACTTTTTCATCCGAATAGCGGAATCCTTTTATAAGGTTTTCCGTATAGATCTCATTTCCTTTTACAAACACTCCAGGAAACTTTTCTCGAAGTTTCATGTATAATGAGAGGTTAAAGAAATTTAAAAGGTTTTGTGTTCAAAACGTTAATTATTTAAACCCTTTTGTATATCATCTTAAAGTGATTATTATGACAGAAGAATATCTCAAAGCAGGTTCGCATATTGGCTTGAAAAGCAGGACAAAGGATATGAAAAAATTCATATTTAAAATCAGGCAGGATGGATTATCGATAATAGATGCTGCGAAAATCGATGAAAGGGTTAAGATTGCAGGAAAATTTCTTGCCAGATTTCAAAAGATAATGGCAGTGTCGAGAAAGGTAAATGGACACAAGGCAGTAAAGATGTTTTCCGAAATCGTAGGAGCGAAGTATGTAATAGGGAGATTTCTTCCCGGAACTCTTACGAATCCTAACTTTCCAGAATATTACGAACCAGAAGTATTGATAATCACCGATCCTATTGCTGATAGACAGGCGATAGAAGAAGCGGTTAAAATGCATATCCCGATTGTAGGACTTTGCGACACTTCCAATTCAACGAGAAACATTGATTTAGTAATACCTTGTAATAACAAAGGTAAAAAGTCTATAGCGCTGATTTACTACAATCTTGCAAAAGAAATTTTGAAAAATCGCGGGAAAATAAAATCGGATGAAGAATTTAAATACTCCCCGGAAGATTTTGAAATGAAAATAAAAACGTGAAAGGATTAACTTGCGCGTATTCTGAATTCAACTGATTTTCCTTTATGTTTCATTCCCGATACATTTTTACCTGTATATTGAATTATTTTTCTGAGCATATATTCATTCCCTATTCCATATTTTCTTATCACATCTCTCGGAACTTTGCACTCATAGTAGTCTCCTCGACACTGGCAGTAAACACCTATTATCTTGTCTGTAATTTCCGAATATCTCCCTTGGTAAGGACCACAGGGTCTGTTATTTTCATCAAGCGGAAATGCCTTCATATTTACCACCTTACAGTAATAAATACAGTTTTTCTAATAATAAATGTTACTATTTCTCAGTGGTTACTAAAATTTTAGACTCAGAACAAAGATCGCTGCCCGGATAAGTAACAAGTCTCGGTACAGTTTTCGAAAATACGTGAACCGTTTAAAAGAATTAAGCGGAAAAGCGCTTTTCCGCGCATACAGCGGCAATGTCTCACTTACTTTCGTTCGGTAAAGGTGTTTATTTTGAGATGATCGAATAAAGAATCATAAAAACCAAAAATAAAATGCAATAAATGGTGGGCCCGCCGAGAGTTCCGCGGAAGGAAGAGGGAAAAGAATATCCCACCGCGTTCCTTCCTTTGAACTCGGGTCGCCGGCTCCCGAAGCCGGGATGCTAAGCCAGACTACACCACGGGCCCTGAAAAATTTTCTGTTGTATTAAGTATTTTAAAAATTATATTTTAATTCAAAAATTTTCTTCCTCTAACCTATATCAAAACTATTACTTAATTTTAATTTATATTCTGTGGAATATAAATTAAAAAATTTATAAATATAACATATTAATAAATATATATTGGGGCTGCATGAATTTTTTTAGCCTGATACTAACAGGTGTA
>WAOA01000009.1 GCA_015521535.1 Candidatus Aenigmatarchaeota archaeon
CTTCCCTCAACTTCTATAATGCGTTGGACAAAATTTTCTATTGTCATAACTACTATTTAGTAGTTACTAATATAAAAAGGTTTCCTTAAATATTATACCTTTTTTATAAATCTTAAAACACCCTCCTTTATTATGGAAAAACTCCTTAAAGCGCTGATAAAATGCAAAACCGTTTCACTGGAAGCAAATAAAAAAGAATTTTCAGAAGCATGCAACATAATCGTGAAAAATTTAAAGGACATGGATTTCTCTGTTAAAGTCTATGACTACAACGGTTTCAAAAACATTTTCGGAGAAAAGGATTTTAACGCAGAAAGAACAGTAGCGTTTATAACGCATTACGATGTAGTGCCCGCTGGCGATGGATGGAATACAGACCCTTTCGAGCCAGTGAAGAAGGGAGACAAAATATTCGGCAGAGGCGCAAGCGATGATAAAGGTGGCATAGTTGTTTTTTTCAGCGCAATGCAAGAGATTGAAAAAAGTTCTTTCAACATAAAATTTTTTTGCTTAAGCGACGAGGAAATAGGAGGAGAAAACGGTATAAAAAAACTTCTTCAGGAGCATAAAGAACTTTTTGAAGATGTTGATGTTTTCTATATTCTTGACTGCACAACGGAAGGTGTTGAAATAGGTGCAAGCGGAAGTGTTAGCGGAAAAATAGTTATCCGTAGCAAAGGCGGGCATGCTGCCTATCCGTTTAAATACGTTAATGCGGTTGAGCATGGGATTGTTTTGGCAGAAAAATTAATGGAATTTGGGAAGAAGGAAAAGGAGCATGTCTCAAAGCGCGCTATAGCGCTGAAAAATCCCGTAAGTAAATACGTATGGAACAGATTCTCGGTTACGGTATTCCAAGGAGGAACGAAGAGTAATGTAATTCCCGGATATACGGAAATAAAATTTAATTGGAGATTGATTCCGGAAGAAAATATTGATGAGAGAAAAAAAGAATTGTTGAAAGAGTTCGAAGAATGGAAAAAAGAAATGAGCATAGATGCGAAACTTGAATTCTTTTCAGAATTTCCTGGTTACCTAGTGGACGAGAGCAATGAGTACATTAAAAAATTGAAGGAAAGTGTTAATAGCGTTATTGGCTCTTATGAATGCGTAGTTGAACTCGCTTCAACCGATGGCAATATAATATTTCATGAACTCAAAAAACCAGTTATAGGCTTTGGTCCTTTAGAACAAGATGCTAACATTCACGGTCCAAACGAATTCGTAAGATTATCTACTCTGGAAAAGGTGAAAGAAGTTCTGAAAAATTTTTTGGAATGAATTTTTGGTGCCCCCGCTGGGAATGTCAAAGAGGGGGAAGGGAAAGGGGGATACTTCCCCCTTCCTCTTTTGAACCCAGGTCCGCGGCTCGAGAGGCCGCTATCCTTGACCGGACTAGACGACGGGGGCATTTACCTTTTAATTTAAAATTCTCAAAATATAAATTTTAAATGGTTTCTTTTATTTCCAGAAGAATTTCACGAAAGTTTAACTTTCTCGGATTTATTATATTCCACAAAGTAAATCTTTCAGGCCTTATTTTATGTACATTTTTCAAAATTTCGGAAGATTTACTAATAAAGTCGACATATAAAATTTTTTTAACGGTACTCAAAACACTGCACTTTTTGTATAGTTTTACGGTTTCATCAAAAAGCGATTCTGGATCAAAGATAAGGTTCTCGCTAACTTTCTCGCTATAAACTTTTGCGGAAATAAGTGTACCTACTCCTACGAGTTCACCGTGAAAATAATTTTTAAACTCTTGCGCCAAGCATTTTTCAATTTCATGCTCACTTCCGGAGCAATACCTTGAAGAATTTTTCATCGCCAATCCCTGTGCTAAAAGCGCTACTTCAAGATCTTTCAATTTTTTCATTTTGATTACAGAAAAAATTCCGAATAAAGCAAGCTTGAGTTCTCGTATAGAGATTTTTTCATTTGTATGATTATGCGATAAATATACATCTTCCACCGCCGTAATACTTCCTAACACATCTAGTATACCCGCTTTTGCATGTCTCTTAGCACTTTTCCATAGAAAATAAGGAATCACGACTTTAGAAGGATACTTACATAAAAAACTTTTTTTCTTTGAATTTTCGTAAAGCGAAGCAGTTCTGGAAATCAGTCCGTTGTGCGAAGGAGCAGTTGGAATTAATATTAATTTTTTCTCTGTGTCGTAAGCGACTTTCTTAGCAACATCTAAAGATCTACCGCCTCCAAAGCCCACAACACCCTTTCCTCTAACTTTCAAGAGAAATTTTTTGCATTCACTAACGTTCTTAATATCTTCCCTGATAATTTGAAAGATTTTTGAAATACCATGAGATTTAAGATACTCTCCTGCAAAGCCCGTGTCTGAAACGAAAACATATTTTCTTTCCATATCTTTTAATTCATTAAGAAATCTTCTCTCAGACTTCCTTCGTCTAACTTTTATTTTTTCTCTTTTAAGTTCTTTCTTCAAAAGTTCTTTTGAATTTTTTATTAATGGTGAGATTGTCTTCTCCAACATTTTTCCGCACTTTTAATGGTGGGCCCGACGGGAGTTTCTACTTTTTGGCACGGAAGGAGTTATCACAATGGGTAGGTGGCTATATTACCACAGGAGATTATATTTCCCACCTACCCATTGTGTAGGGGCGTGTGCGGCGCCCCTATTTTGAACCCGCGACCTGCCGGTATCTCTTCATCATACTCTGATGGCTCTTTGATTAAGAGCCGGCTGCTCTGCCAGACTGAGCTACGGGCCCTCTTACTTATACTCGTTTAAAACACTTTAAAAATTTATTCTCTTACAATACTTTATCTCTTGAAAATCTTTTCTAAACTCTATGACATCTTTCTTTACGTTTTCTAAGTTTTCTTCATCAAGAAGTGTGCGCTTGAAAAATATAGCAATTTCGCTCATCTCTTTTTCTTTCATTCCCCATCTTGTAAGTTCTTGTAAGCCTATGCGAATACCGCTTGGGTTATGAGTAGCATCTTTGTCCTTATCCCAAGGTAACGCTATTTTATTTACGATTATATTAGATTTTTCAAGTTTTTCCGCCACAACTTTCCCACCCTTTAATTCGCTAACATCCACAACTACTTGATGTGAGCGCGTAAAGTTATATTCTTCGCATATTACATTAAACCCAAGTTCATAAAGATTCTGAGCAAATACCTGAGCATTTTTTATCACCTGCTTCGCATATTCTTCGCCAAATTCGTTCATTTCTAATGCTGTTATTGCAAGTGCTGGTAAGCGATAAATATGGTGATTGCTTATAATACCTGGAAAAATTGCTTTCTCTATTTTATCCCATTTTTCTTCTTCAAGGTTTGCCTTTGCGATTATAATTCCGCCTTGTGGACCTGGAAAGGTTTTATGTGTCGAAGCGGTGATTATGTCAGCGCCTTCTTTAAGCGGTGCCTGAAATTCACCGCCATATATTAGTCCAAAAACATGTGCAGCGTCGTAAACGATCGGTATCTCTCCTGCAACCTCGCGCAATTCTTTTATAGGTTCTGGAAAAAGAAACATAGAACGCCCTAGCATAATAAGTTTTGGATTATATTTTTCTATTAGACGCGAAGTCATATCTACATCAAGAATAAATTTTTCAGAATCGAAATATGCAGAAATACTTTGTAAACCTTTGACGCCGGCTATTCCATATCTTGTGGAAGAAACATGAGCACCCGCCGTTAGGCCGGGCGCTATAAAAACATCGCCATGCTTTAAGAAAGCATGATAAGCGCAAAGATTTGCTATAGAGCCTGATATAGGCCTGCAGTCAACAAATCGCGTGTTAAATCTTTTTCCGAAAATTTCGTTTATCAGATTTTCTATTTCCATTGCATATTTAGTTCCTTGATAGTGTGGCTCCTTGTCATGTTCATTATATCTTCCTTCAAAATCAGATATCAAAAACTTCTCCGCCAATGGAGAAAGTACATTTTCGCTTGCAATCATATTAAGGCACTGCTTTCTTCTCCAGGTATTCTGCTTTTCGAGTATTTCAAAGATTCTTTCAAACATGAAAACACCAAAATTTAAATTTGAAGATAAAAATATAAAGATACCAATCAAAATAAATCGTTATGAAAAACGCTCTTGAAGCGGTAAAACTCGAACTTATAGATTATGGGCCAAAATTTCATTCGTTTGGACCGGATGAAATTCTTACCGTTTCCGGAATTCTCACATCAAAAAAAGGTAGTTTTAAAGAAAACCTTGAGAATATCGATAAGAATATTGTTAAAACATTTCATGAACACGCTACAAAGCGTGGACATGCTTCTTTGCTTACCACACCAGTATTTTACTTTTGGATTGAAGGAAGTAGGATGATAGATTTTTTTCTTTCCGCATTTCCTTTTGGCTCGTACTTGATGTTCAGTTCCAGAAGGATAGAAATAAAAATGGATAATATGATAATTCCTGATAGTATTGAAAAATCTTCGTATAAAATCGAATATGAGAAGGTATGTAAAAATCTTTTAGCGGTTTATAAAAAACTTCTGAAAAATGGTTTTGATCAAGCGAGAAATATCCTTCCATTGGGCTTTACTTCCTATGGATTTTTTTCCTTCCCCGCTCAAACACTTTTAACGTGCATAAACGAATGCGAAACAAATAAGAATATTCCAGAGGAACTAAAAAACATTTCTCAGCATTTTAAAAACATTTTGAAATCAGAAATGCCAATGATATTTGATGCTGCTGAAAAAGCAAGCGAAACTGGTTTTACATTTCCAAATCTTTTCAGCGATTGCGAAATCGATGAAGAAGAGGAGATAAAGGTTGTGTACAGGGGAAATATAGAAAAGATTCTTGAAGTATTAAACTTAACGAATAATTGGAAAAAGGTTTCACAGATTGCGCAAACCGAGATTCTTGTAAAAGTCGTTTCTTCTATATCCATAGGTTGTTGGAATGAAGTCAAGAGACATAGAACAGTAAGGCAAGTCGTTGAGCCTGTTTACACTGCTGCTGAAAGGTATCTTAAAAACCCGAAAGATGAATATTTTCATGTTCCTCCCGCTGGCGGAGAAGAATATAAAAATGCTTTTCACGATGCTATGACATTTTATGAAAAATTGGTGGAAAGCGGTATAGAGGCGAGAGACGCTATTTACATTATCCCGCATGCTCTTAAAGTCAAAGCAAAGTTGCTTTTAGACGGTTATCATTTACTAGATCCTTTTGGTTTCATAGGAATAAGATCATGCACTACAACGCACTATGAATTTTTGAAATTCGCTGAAACTATTTGCGAATGTGTAGGCATGGCCATACCAGAGTTAAAAGAATTACTTGGGCCAAAATGTAAAACAGGAACCTGTCCCGAGAAAAAACAATGCGGAAAGATAAAAATGTTTGAGAGGAAAATGAAATTATGAAAGTTGTTTTTGATGAGCGCTGTTTAGAATACTCTTTTCCGCTTCATCCAGAAAACCCCGAGCGAGTGGAAAAAATAAAACTTGTTCTGGAAGAACTCGGTAATAGTTTTGTAAAACCCGGAAAAACAGGCGAGAACTCTTTACTGAAAGTTCATGAAAAAGATTTTGTAGATAAATTGAAGACAAAAGATTATTTCGATCCTGATACACCGAAATTAGATTTTGGCTACATTCTCCTTTCCGTAGGATGTGCAATTAAAGCAGCAAAGATAAACGGTTTTTCTCTCTCAAGACCGCCTGGACACCACGCAGGTAAGAATTTTCTAGGAGGATTTTGCTATTTGAACAACATAGCAATTGCCTTAGAAAGCATCCGGAAGGAAAATGAAAGGGCAGTTATTCTCGATATAGATGCGCATCATGGAAATGGAACAGAAAATATTTTCTTTGGAAATGAAAATGTGCTTTATATTTCGTTACATCAGCATCCCCTTTATCCCGGAACAGGAAAAGAAAGTAGAAAAAACTGTATAAATTTTCCTTTACCTCCGTATACAACAGGAAACATTTATTTAAAAATTCTCCTGAGAGCAGCGAAAATTATCGAGCGTTTTTCTCCAAAAATTTTAGCAATTTCTCTTGGTTTCGATACGTACGAGAAGGATAAACTTTCACAGTTTTTATTAAAAGAGAATGACTTTGAAATGATAGGCGCGATTTTGAACAGGCTAACTGCGAACACAGAGAAATTTTTTATAGTACTAGAAGGCGGTTACGCTGAAGATATAGAAGTACCTGCATATGGATTTTTTAAAACGTTTTTCAGATAGGCGGTTTTATTTCTCCTTGAATCTTTTGCATGCGTCTAAATAAACTAACTTAACAAAAGGTGCGAAAAGAATAGTCGGTATAAGCGGGATGAGATTTTCTGTAAATCCTATCGCTATGCCCAATACAGCAATTATTATCATCAATATTATAGTATTCAGAATATTCTTTCTTACTTTCCTGTAACTTCTTTTCGCACCTTCTATTACACCTATATCGTATAGCACTATACACTGCGACCAAAAAACAAGGAAGAAAAACACAACTACTAATGAAATCGCTGAGACAATTATAAGAATTGAAGAAACGAAAAGTATTTTAAGGAATAGAGATACTATAACAGGAGAAAATAATGCAAGTACAATTCCTATTGAAAAAGCATAATACACCAAAGCACGCTTCCAAAACAGTTTAGTTCCTGTAAAAATATCTTTCACAGAGATTTTTTTATTATTTATAAGTTTCGCAGCCATGTAGAGATAGCCGAACTCTAAAACAGCGAGCAATGTTATACCAACTATAGCGCCGAACACTATAGGTAATAAAAACATTAAGAAATTGGTGGATGATAAAAACGTTTCTATACCTGAGGTAAAACTCGAAGGATTGGACGTAATGAAGAAATTTATAAGATAAATTAAAGAAGGTGCTGCAATTATTGCGAAAAAACCAAAAGCAATCAAGTATATAAGTACATAACCTCCTATGAGCATGAGTATTTTTGATTTATATTTATTCCATGAATTTTTGAATATTTTTTTCAACAATCAAATCTCCTCTATTTTTTTCTCTCGTTTTTCAAACCTTTCCAACTCCAGTTGTAGTCGCGAAGTTTAGGATTTGGATAACCGCATGCAGCACAGCGTTTTTTTCTTATATGATACGAATGTCTACCGCATCGCCTGCAACGGATATGAGTTATCTTGTTGTGTTTACCAAAAGAGGGAGTACCTTTACTCATAGGAACACCTTACTGCGGCGAGACCATAATAATTGTATCTCCTCTTATCAGTACTGAGCCTAATTTTATTTTTTTGTCTTCTCTGGTTTCTTCTGCTTCTTCCAACCAGATGTTTAAATGCAAATCAAAAGCCTGTAGCGTCCCAGTAATTTCTGAGCCATTCTTCAATTTTACTATTACTCTTTTTCCTTTTGATTTGTCCAACACATCTAATGGCCTAGACATTTTCACCAACTTTTCATTAATCTTATTTTTAATGTTTAAATATTTTATTCTTATTTTTATTCTTATCCGCTCTTCACCTGTACGAGCATTTTTCTACCCACTATATCCCAGTATATAACTTCTATGCCCTGTGAAATTTTGTCTTTGAGTTCTTCTGGTATTGTAACTTCAAAAACCTCGTAAGTTTCCAAATCCATTAGTTGTGCTTGATCACCCATTAAAGATATTACCTGCGCGTTCCTCTTGTCTATTATTGGAACTTCTATTTCATCATCTGCTGGTTTAACAATACTCCTTCTCCTTCCGTCAAAAATGCCAATTGCTTCTAACCTTGCCTTTGCTGAACCGTGTTTTCCTGCTACGGATGTGGTTACGCTTAAAACTTTACATGGCTCACCGTCTATTAGCACATACCTACCTGGTTTGAGAGATTTTATTGTCTCTTTTGTTGTACCGCTCATAATCAACACCTTAACACAATTAATATTAAAACCTTATTAAACTTTATCTTTAAAACCTTTTCGTAACATTTTTAATCTCTTTCAATTTCGCAAGATTTTTTATTCCCAACTCTTTACTTACGAGAATTACTTTCATTTCATCAATATTTATTTTTTTAAGCAGCGGCGATAAAAGTTCTTCTTTTGGTAAGAGATTTATTTCGCTTCCCTGTGCTAACGTTGAAAAAGCAGGCATAACACAGAGTTCAAATGCGTTAACTTTTCCATGTAAAAAACACGGGACTTTTTCTTTCCTGCCAGCGGAAGAATAAAAAACTATACTCGGATGCTCATGAGCCATTATAACTGTTTTATCTTTAAGTTCATTTCCGTTTTTTATTAATTTATGTCCGTGAAAGAAAACAAAATCTTTTTCTTCATAAAAATCCACAAGATTAACCTTTTCAAACTTTTTCGTAACTCTTGCTATAAAGTTATCGTGGTTTCCCTTCACAAGAATTATTTCTTTAAAGTTGCTTTCCAGAAATCTCAAAATTTCGCTTACCTCGCGAAATTCATGATAACTGGTTTCGCTGAACTCGTGTTTTATATCGCCGTTAAGGATTATCTTTTCTGGGAGTTTTTTAAAAGAATTTAGTAATTTCTTAAGATTTTCCATCTCTTCGTGAAATTGAACCTTAGGAAGAAAAACTCCATAGTATTCTGCCATTATACCTTCATAACCTAAATGCAGGTCAGCGATGCATAAAACATCTAAAGGTTTTATGTACAAAGCAGGTAAAGGACAGGGAATGAAGAGATGTTGTAAAATGGAAAACATTTTATCACCTTTTCCTTTTTCCAATCTCTTTCATAACAGCCTCGTAAAGTTCGAGCAATCTTTTCTTTCTATCCTGCATTAATATTATGTCGCTTTCTCCTAAGAGGATCAAATTATGTGCAAATGGGCTCGGTACGCGAGTAGAGATTTCTTTTAGTTTCGCTTTCCCGCTCTTTATCCATTCAAGTATTTTTCTGGCATTTTCTAAATCCATAACATCGTAAAGAATTTCGCGATAAGTTTCTTTGATTACAGGGAAATTTTCATCTATTTTTTCACAAACATTTAGCAATGTCCGTGCATTCGTTTGCTGTTTGGCAACACTTATCTTATGACCTTTATAATTTCTCAGTACAAGAAAACTTCTTGCAGCGTTGTGACGAAATCGGCGAAGCATTAATTCTGTTCTTCTTATGTTCTTCTTCAAAAGTTCTTCAACATCTTCTTCAAAAAGTTCTTCAAATGCTTTTTCGACGTTTACTTCTTTATTCTCTGGAATTAACAAAGCAAAGCCATTATCACTTATCATTGTTAAAACGTCGCTTGAAATTTGATTAGAAATAACAAGAGCCAAGGCTCTTGATAAAGCATCGTTAACCTTTCTTCCAAAAAGAGCGTGAAAAATCAGAAAGCGTCTGCCATGCAAATCTCTTGTATATTCTATTAAAACTTCGTTTTTCTTTGGAATTAAAGCGAAATTGTATTGTTCCTTGAAATAAAGATAAATCGCATTAGCAGTGTTCTTATCTACAGGCATGTTTTTCAGAATCCAAGAAATTATTTTTTCTCTACTTTCTTTTCTTTCGAATTTTTTCAGCATCTCTTCTCTGAACTTTCTTATCTCTTCTGCGAGTTCGAAGCTTAGCGGTAGCATTTCGCTAAACCAAGAAGGTATTGTTGGTAAAGCATCTTTTGGCGCTTCTTTCACATAGCATCGCATTCCACGTGCATAGAGAAAATAATAAAGTTTTCCTCCTAAAACGAATATATCCCCTGGTCTTAAACGCTCAAGGAAACCTTCTTCTAATCCGCCTATATATTTACGCTGAGGCATGAGATAAACATCAACTTTAACTTCATCCGGTATAGTTCCGAGATTAAGATAATAAATAACTCTCGTATACCTTCCCCGTCTTCCGAATTCTTTTGTTTGTTCATCTAACCAAATCTTTCCATAAACCCTGCGATCTTGCAACGAAACGTAACTTCCAGAAAGATAGCGCAGTACAGAAAGAAAATCTTCTTTACTAAGACTGTGAAAGCAATAACTTCTTTTAACAACGCGATACGCCTTATCTATTTTCCATTTCTGTTCCAAAGCCATACCAACTATATGCTGTGTCAAAACATCCAAACAATTTTTCGGTACTTTAAATTTATCTAATTTTCTTTTCAATGCACAGGCTAACATTACGCTTACCTCAACCAAGTCATCGCGATCCAAAGCAATTATTCTTCCTTTTGCAGTCTCTTTGAATTTATGTCCGCTTCTACCTATTCTTTGCACGGCCCTTGTTACGCTTTTTGGCGAGCCTAATTGCACAACAAGATCGACATGACCAATATCCACGCCAAGCTCTAAACTCGTGGAGCAGTTTTTCGAAACAAAACAATTTGAAATATAATTTCCTTTCTCTGCATTAATAATTCCATAAACTCTTTTAAGTGAGATTTCTGAAATTGATTTTATTTTATCAAAAAATAAATCACCATTAGCCAGTTTAAGTAAAGCGTTTATTTCATATGGTTTCTCATCGATTTTTTGTTTCCAAATTTCAAGGTAAAATTTTAGCAGTTTTTTCAAACTTCTTCTTGTTATTTCTCTTGCAGATATCTCGACTTTTTCAGGATTATAAAAACATGCTTTTTGTAAATAATAAGTACTTATTCCAAGAGTTTTTCTTATTTTTCTTAATTTTTTTCCTAAATTCGGAATAACATCTAAATTGCAATAACCCTTATTTAATAGTGACGCTGAAAAATTAGATCTCCAGGAGTTAAGAATCGAGAAAAACTTTCTCAAATATTCTCCGCCAAGCACTACAACAGAATAAGACACTTTATTATTTTTAACTTTTTTTCTAATAGTAGCAACTATACCGAAACAAAGAAGTAAATTTCTTATTCCCTCAGCAAAGTTTTTATTAAACGTTATTATACCTGCCGAAAATATCTTTCCCCGTTTGATTTCCAAAAACCCGTCTCCATCAAAATAACCAGATAAAAATTCGGCTTTATGTTTTTTAGGAAGCGAGTAAATTAATTCAGGAAACCTTCCATTAAGCGATTTTTTTCTTTTTGTTTCAACAAGATTCATAAAGATTTCTTTTAAAAGCTTGAAGTTTACTTCCAATCCATATGTTGTTGAGTTTTGTTTTCTGATCACATACTTTACTTCAAGTTTTGTGAGAGATTTTGCATATTTTCTAAGCATGGAAATGTCGGAAGAGAAAAATGTTAAGCTTTCAGATTTCCAAGAACCTTCTGCAAGCCAAAAGCCTAATAATCTTGCAAGGGAACTTGTGAATTTTTTTGTTCTTAGTCTACTGCGTTTTTTATCAGTTCTTATCTCTTTTATGTGTTTTTCAGAAAAATTCACTCCTAGATCTTTAATAATCATATTTAGCTTATCAAGCCTAAAAGGGTAGAAACCATTTAATTGTTTCTTTAAATACTCTTCACTTAAATTTAATGTTTTTGCAAAAATTTTAATACTTCTATATTTTTCTTTAATTCTCTTTTTCAATTTTTCAAGAAATATCTTTTTTAATTCTAAATACGCATTAGGAGGTAACAATTCTAACAAAGAAACTTCTCTTTCTTTGAAGTTTAGTTTTCTTACTACAGCGATATATTCCCCTTCCGCAAATTCTTCTGCCTTTTTCCAAACAAGTTCGCCATTTTCATTAATTGTAAGAAACTCATGACCTTTTGTTACATCTATTTCAAATCCTAATGAAGTTACAATTCTAATACCTTTTTTATTATAATCAACTTTACGTACTTTTCCAAACTTTTCTAGCGTTATTCGTGTAGTTTTAGGATTAATACTTAAAATATTTTCATTATTTTTTATTTCACTAATTTTTTTCATGCCATCTTCACAAAGTATGTAGCAACAAGGAGAAACGCACACAACCGCTTTTAGTTCACCTCGCTTTAGTTTTTCCTCTACCTCTAAGCGCACTTCCCGAGAAAGCGAGCCGTGGTGAGCGCCTATAAGTTCTTCTGCTACTTCGGCGTATTTCTTCTTCCATTTTTCTTTAAGATGGTATACCACCCGCTCAGTACCAGAGCGTGTATTTGTAAAAATCAAAGTTGTAGTATGCTCTTCTATAAGATTATCCAAGATTTCATACAATTTTTTATTCAATTCGTCAGCAGAAACATGTACTATATCTTTTACCGGGCAAAAAACCTTTAAGTCATAAGGCTTTTCCCAAGTAACGTCAACTACTATACACTTTCTTAATTTTCCTTTATTATCATAGCCTACAAGAAACTTTGCAGCCTCTTCTATCGGATGCAAAGTTGCCCCTAAACCTATGCGCACGAATTCTCTTCGCGTCAATTCACGCAATCTTTCAAGACTTAGCGATAAATGCACACCTCGTTTAGAATTTGCTAATTCATGAATCTCATCGATTATAACCCATTTTACGGTTTTTAACATTTCTCTGAATTTTGGAGCATTGAGCATTATAGCAAGGCTTTCTGGAGTTGTTATTAAAATATGCGGCGGTCTCTTAAGTTGCTTCGCTTTTTCACTCGGTAAAACATCTCCCGTTCTTACCGCGACGCGCACATTTGCAAGTTTTTTTCCGAATTTGGTCTCGGCGATTTCTTTTATCTCTGTTAGCGGTGTCTGTAAATTTCTTTTTATATCGTTGTTCAAAGCCTTTAGCGGAGAAATGTATAAACAGTAAATTTTATCTTCTAATTTTCCTTTTTCTGCTAACTTGAAAAGTTCGTTAATTATGGTAAGAAATCCGGCAAGCGATTTTCCGCTTCCTGTTGGAGCGGTGATTAAAGCATTTTTCTTTTCATGGATTAGACGCAAACTAAACTGCTGCGGTGGTGTAAGTTCTTTAAATTTCGAGTAAAACCATTCTCTAACATAAGGAAGGAAAAATTCCGGCAAGCATTTATCTCTCTTTCTTTTGTCAGCGAAAGTTATTGACATAGAATAAAAATTTAAAGAAGAGTTTAAAAGTTTAAACCGCCCTACTTTTCATGGCAAGCGACGAAAGAATAAGTAAAATGCCTATAAAGAAGAAGAGAAATTTAATTCCGAAATACTCTGCAATTACACCACCGCAAACAGAACCAAGCGCAACGAATAAAGATGTGAAAATAGTATCGAAGACCGCAGTCATTTCTTTATCTCTTTTTATACTCTTTACCAAGAATCCGCTTTTTCCGGTTTGAGAAAGCCACCTGCCTATGTTTTCACATAGAAATAACGCGAACAACACTGCTATGGATTGCGAAACCGCGATTATCATAGAAGAGATACCGGAAAGAAAGTTGCCAAGGTATATGTCATTTTTTTCATTTCTTCTTGTAAAATTTGTACTTTTTAGAGAAATTAACGAAACTAACAGCGCTCCTGTGGTTACAAATAACACTATTTTATCCTTACTGAGTTTGATATATTCTTCCAGGAAAACAACAAAAAAACTTCTGTAAATCCCAATAGAAATCAATGCTATTGCTAACACGAAAAAAATAAGTTTGTTTGCACATATTGCGCTTTTCAATAATTTTATTTCACCCTTTCTTTTATGAATTTTATACACACCTTTTATCAGTTTTTTCGTTACAACCATGCCAAGAATATAGACTAATATAGATATTTTGAAAATACCGTTAAAACCGAAAAAAAGCAATAATATACCGCCTATAAATGGGGCTAAAAACGATACTAAAAACGGTGTAAGATAAAAGTAGGAAAATTCTTCTGTAACCTTTTTGCTTTCTGAAATTATAAACCTACTTGAAATATAAAATGTAGCAGAAGATATACCCAAAAATATTTGCCATAAATAAATTTCTATAATATCTTCGGAAAAAATCATACCTACAGAATATAATATATAACCTAAGAAGCCTAATTGAATAAGTTTTGCAGCATCCCTTTTCGTAAAAATCATTCTTAAGAGCGGACTGCTAAGTGCAATAGTGCCGTAGATTAATAAATAAGCATAACCTATTTCTGAAAAGGAAAAGTTTTTTTCTATTAGAAAAAGAGGAAAATAAAGGGAAAATAACTTGTATCCAAAAAGAATAAAAAAATGCGCTACAGGTATGGAAATCGCCTGGATATCGTGTTTAACATCAAGTAAAGGCATAGGGATTAATACATTTTAGATTTTTATGAATTTTTCTCATATTGGCTCTGTTTCGTAAAGCTCCTTTCTTCTTGCCTCCAAGAGTTCTTCCTTTTTTCCCGCAAATTCCGCGGCGCTCATTATATGTTTTATTTTTTCCACTTTCGCTATACGTTCCCTCCATCTTAAGTCGCGGAGCAAATGATGATCTACTACAATAGCATCGCAAATTTTCGCGATTTTTTTAAGGTTCTTTACGCTTTTTTCGTAATTTTTCATAGAATACCTATAACCAAGCATATAAGTCATAGGCCCATCGATGAAAACTGTATTGGGCTTTTCTTTTAAAATGAATTCTGCTTGCTTATCTATTGCAGGGCCTTCGACATCGCTGGTATGCAGAAATTTTTCCTCTTCATATTCTATGCAAACTTCTGTTACATACCCTAATCTTGCGTTAGTTCCGTGAAAAACAGGCTCAGAGAACTTTATTCGCGTGCTCTTGAACACGAATCCCCTTCCGTCAGCGTATTCTAATTTTTTAGGTTTTATCAGAGAAAGGAAATAACTTGCTCTTTGTTTTTGACTTAAGTTTATTTTTTCCTTAGGATGTTTTACGAGCGCGATTTTTCCTTCAAAAATTTCAGGATATTGTGGGTTATGGTGATCGTAATGATAATGAGTAATTATTATAACATCGCATTTTTTTGCATGTCGATTAATAGTTTTTATATGCTCTTCCAAGCGCTTTGTTTCGCGAGGATGTGGCGGTAAACCATATCTACTTGGTCCTAAAGCGGCGGATGGGTCGAGGAGAATTTTTATGTCAGTTTTCACAAAAGTTGCCATAGAGCGCGTACCCAACGAATCAAATGCTAAAGGTATTATTTTCATGAAAAATTCTGGGATTTTCTTTTTTAAATTTTTTCAAATCTTATTTGGACCTGTTCGAATAAGCGGTGAAATCTCTCTTAAAAAAGAATTAACCGAGAAAGCATGCTTTTTCATGCCACCTCTTGAGCATGGTGAGTTTTCGCCTTACTGCACATTTTCTCGGTTAATTCTTTGTTATTTGAACGGTCTTTTTTAGTTCCATCACTTTAAACTTTTCCGGCCGCGAGCTTTATGTCTTCTGCCCGTATAGTTTTTCTTTTCGCATGCTTTGCCAGTTCTGCTGCTTCGCTCGCAAGTTCCTGTGCTATTTCTTCTACAATATTTCTAAGTTCTTCTAGAGCTTCGCGGGATATTCTTTCAACTCCTGCTTTTCTCGCAACTCTTTCTATGGCAGCAAGCGGAAGCATAATTATTTTTTAGTTTTTATTCTTATTTAAATTCGTAATTCAACTGATGCGTTAAGAAAATTTTATATATTTTTAACAAAAATAAAAACTCAGTGATGGTGATGTTGCGCCAATTTATTTACCGATGAAAAATATTTGTACACCTTTTCATAATTATTTCTGGGGTGAATTAATTTGTATAAGTTAACAGAAGAAGGCAAGCGGTATTTGGAGCGCGGACTACCGGAAATAGTGCTTATAGAATTAATAGGGAAAAAAGGTCCTTTAAGAATAGAAGAAATAAATATAGAATCGAAAAACATCGCGATTTCTTGGGCAAAAAAGAATGGATGGATAAATATAGAGCAAGGAGTTCTAAAACTTACCCCTAAAGGCGCTGAAATTATCGAAACTCGTGCCTATGCCTTACAATCTGCTTTGGAAAAAATAGATAGAGAAGGAACATGTGAAGAAGAATTTCTAAAGGTATTAGAAAGTAGAAATCTTATAGAACGCGTAAAAGAAATTCCCGATATTGAGGAAATAGCGCAACTAACACCGGAAATAATTATCTCTGGCATTTGGAAAACAAAACCTTTTAAGCCCTATGATGTATACGCGCCTGCACCTCAGGTATATCCTGGAAAAAAGCATCCTTATGCACAGTTTATAGAGGAAGTTAAAGAGAAACTTATAGAAATGGGATTTGAAGAAGTAGAATCTCCATTAGTGGAGACAGAATTCTGGAATTTCGATGCCCTTTTTGTCCCTCAAGACCACCCGGCAAGAGAATGGCACGATATCTTTTTCCTTAAAAATCCAAAAACAGGAAAAATTCCTGAAAACTTAAAAGAAAAAATAAAACTAACTCATGAAAATGGCTGGATTACAGGTAGTAAAGGCTGGGGTATATGGTCTCAAGAAAGGGCGCTCAGACTTATATTAAGAAGTCATACAACCACTGCTTCTGTAAGATACCTTTCTAAATTCGATGGTGAAGAAACCAAAGTTTTTTCAATAGGCAGAATTTTCAGACCGGATGTAATAGATAGAACACACCTTATGGAATTCGACCAATGTGAAGGAATAATAGTAGGAAAAAAGGTAACATTTAGACATCTTCTCGGAATGTTAAAAGAGTTCGCAAAAGTGGTGTTAGGCACAGAAAAAATAAAGTTTATTCCGCATTACTATCCATTCACAGAACCAAGCGTTGATATGGCGGTATACTTTCCAAAATTAAAGAAGTGGGTTGAGATAGTAGGCTCCGGTATGTTCAGACCAGAAGTACTAAAACCATTAGGAATAGATTACCCTGTTCTTGCTTGGGGTTTTGGTTTTAGTAGACTCGCTATGTTTAAACTTGAAATAGATGATATACGATATCTTTTCACGCGCGATATAAAATTCCTTCGCGAATATCCGGTGATGAAATGCCTGTTATAGAGGTTGATAAGAACGATTTAATTGAACTTTGCGGAATTCCGGAAGAAGAATTGAGAGAGGTATTAACATTAGTGAAAGCGCCTATTGATGAAGAAGAAGGAGATGCATGGAAATTGGAAATAACGCCTGATAGACTTGATATGTTTTCGCCTGAAGGTGTTGCAAGATCCGTTAAAGGATTTCTCGGAATAGAAACAGAAGTATCAAATTATCCTGCTATAGATACGGAAATAGAAGTAAAGGTAAACAAAGTCGAGGCAAGGCCTTATATTGCTTGCGCCTGTATACTTGACGTTAAACTTTCAGACAACCTAATAAAAAGTCTTATGCAACTTCAAGAAAAACTACACGAAACAATAGGAAGAAAAAGGAAAAAAATAGCAATAGGAATTCACGATCTCGATAAGGTATCGCCTCCTTTCGAATATCTTGAAGTTTTGCCTGACGAAATTGCCTTTGTTCCGTTAGGGAAAAGCGAAAAAATGACTCTTGATGATATCCTTAAAAAACACGAAAAAGGAAAGGAGTATTCCTTCTGTTTAGAAGGTTTCAAAAAATATCCTTTAATAGTTGATAAATACGGCGAAGTCCTAAGTTTCCCACCGATAATAAACGGAGAACTCACGAGAGTGACTGAAAATACAAAAAATTTATTTATAGACGTTACGGGTACAGATAAAAAACTTGTTGAAAAAACGCTTACGATAGTTGCTACCAGTATAACAGAAAGATGCGGTAAGATAGGAAAGGTAAAGGTCGGTAATGAAATTTACCCAAAACTACTTCCGGAACAGTTTTCAATAAAGGTTGAAAACATAGACAGAGTATTGGGCTTAGGATTAAGCGAGCATGAAATAGGTGAGATTTTAAAAAGAATGCGATATTCCGTTATAGAACTTAAAGGCGGTACCTTGAGAGTTATGATACCGCCTTACAGAGTGGATATACTTCACGAAGTCGATATAATAGAAGATGTAGCAATAGGATACGGAATAAATAATATAAAACCGGTGGTTCCTAAAATCCCTGTACCCGGAAAAAAATTACCGAAAGAAAAGATAACAGAAAAAATCCGCGAGATAATGCTTGGCTTTGGTTTTCAGGAAATAATGAGTTTTATTCTTTCAAATAAAGAAAAACAGTATTTAAAAATGAATGTGTCGGAAGAGCGATGTGTAGAGATAGAGAATCCTATGAGTTTAGAATATACAACATGTAGAACATGGCTTTTACCGTGTTTGCTTGAATTTCTTTCAGAAAACACACATAACAAATATCCGCAAATGGTATTCGAAATAGGAGATTGTGTAGTTATCGACGAAATCCAAGAAACGCGAACAAGAGATGTGAGAAAACTCGCAGGCGCTATTGCACATGACAAAGCAAATCTCACAGAGATTAAATCAATAGTAGAAGGCGTGGTAAAAGAACTTGGCGTAAACCTTGTTATAAAACAATATGAGCATGATAGTTTCATACCAACGAGATGCGGAGAAATATATCTAAATGGCAAGAGTTGCGGTTTTTTCGGAGAAATTCACCCGAAGGTTCTGGAAAACTGGAAAATAGAAAAGCCTGTGGTTGCTTTTGAAATAGATTTGACAGAAATCATTAAAAACCGAAAAACTCTTTGATAGAATCCCATAAAGTTTTTGTAATCCTTTCTCCCGAGATTTTAGATGCGACTTCTTTGAACTTGCGTGCTGCTTTTGAATTCTGATATGAAAATACTACAGGCATTTTTTTAAGAATAGATTTGTGTACATAAGAATCTTCCGGTATAACGCCTATAATCGGATATTCCAAAATGTCTTCGATCTCTTCTTTTGATGTTTCATGTTTGGTATTTTTAACGCGATTTAGCAGAATACCTGCAATTTCTGTTCCAAGAGATTCAGCAAGTTTCACAACTTTCAATGCATCTGTGATTGCGGGTAATTCAGGATTTACTATTACAAGTACCTCATCGCTATGCTGTATAACCTCTCTCGTTTCCTTTCCTAAGCCGGGTGAACTGTCTACAAGCACATATTCTGTTCTTCCTTCAAGAGACCTTATCACTCTACCGAAGTTTTTAATATTAATATTCCGTATGGCAGAGAGAGATATCGAGGCGGGAATTATTTTCAGACCTGATTTATGATAGAATATCGCATCTTCTATGTCCGCTTTGCCATGAAGAATGTCGTGAAGAGTATAAGGATAGAAAGGTATGCCTAAATGAAGAGAAAGATTAGGAGTAGTTAAATTTCCGTCGACAAGAATTGTGTTTTTTTCGAGAAGCGAGAGCGCAGCGCCAAGATTCGAGGTTGTGGTAGTTTTTCCAACCCCACCTTTACCTGAAACTATTCCTATTATACGAGTTTTCATGATAATCATTTGGAAGGAAAACATTATAAAGGTTTTTGGCGGGCCCGACGGGAGTTTCTACTTTTTGGCACGGAAGGAGTTATCACAATGGGTAGGTGGCTATATTACCACAGGAGATTATATTTCCCACCTACCCATTGTGTAGGGGCGTGTGCGGCGCCCCTATTTTGAACCCGCGACCTGCCGGTCCGAAGCCGGCCGCTCTAGTCCAAACTGAGCTACGGGCCCTAAATTATTTCTGTATTATGCTTTTA
>WAOA01000010.1 GCA_015521535.1 Candidatus Aenigmatarchaeota archaeon
ATATAATAGTAGCAATAATCCCTAAGATTAATAGTTTATTTACTATCAAGCCTGTTTTAAAAATAGATTCATCTAAAGATTTAAAGTTAAGCGTATTAAATATAACCATACCTATTATCGCTATAAATGTCATTGTTCTTGCTTTTTCAATATTAGAGATCGGATCACCAAGATTAAAAACTAAAAAAGCCATCGAGGTCATAAATACAGCCAAACTGAAAATCAATAACCAATTCTTTTTTGTTAGAAATTTCTGTTTCGGATTTCTCGGTCGTTTAAGCATTATATTTTTTCTCGGCGGGTCTAAACTCAATGCTATTGCAGGAAATTCTTGGCCGATCAAATTTATAAATAGTATAGGTAGCGCTAACAAAGGCAAGAACTCGAAACCGAGTAAAATAACGGCTAAGAGCGTAAGCAATACTTCACAATAATTTCTAGATATTAAATAACATGTAAATTTCTTTATGTTTTCATATATCGTTCTCCCGTGTTTTACGGCTTCAACAATAGTAGCAAAATTATCGTCCTGTAAGATCATAACGCTGGTCTCTTTTGCTACATCTGTACCTTTAATTCCCATTGCAATACCGACATCCGCCTTTTTTAAAGCCGGGGCATCATTAATTCCATCGCCAGTCATTGCAACAACATGACCCTTTTTCTTCAGTGCTTTAACAATTCTTAATTTTTGCTCTGGTAAAGTTCGTGCGTAAATATAAATATCTTCTACAACAGACTCGAATTCTTTATCACTCAAACATTTTAATTCATCTCCGGTTATTATACCGTCTTCAACTATTTTTCTGATTTTTCTGTTTTTTATCTTCTTTAAATTTATTTTATTATCGAATAAATCAATTTTATTTGCTATAGCCTTTGCGGTTTCTTTACTGTCTCCTGTTATCATCACAACCTTTATTCCGGCTTTTTTACATATATTTACAGCCCTTTTTACATCTTCTCTCGGAGGATCCATCATAGCAACTAATCCCAAAAAAATCAAATCTTTTTCAATATTTTTCGGATTCAAAGATTTGAGATTATCTTTGTAACAAATACCCAAGACTCTGAAAGCAGAAGTCGTAAATTTTCTATTTATTTTCAATATTTCTTCAATTTTTTTTCTATTTAATTTTTCTATTTTCCCGTTTCTCAAAATAAATTTACATTTTCGTAGGATAATTTCCGGTGCACCCTTAACAAATGCTATTTTATTTTTACCCTTTTTATGTACAGTTGTCATCATTTTTCTTTCCGAGGTAAAAATTATTTCTTCTAATCTTACATATTCTCTTTCTAAATCATCTTTCCATATATCAGCCTTTGCCGCTACAACTACAAGAGATGCTTCTGTTGGATCGCCGATAATTTTCCATTCGCCTTTAATTTCTTCAAGAGAAGCATTGTTACATAGAGCAATCGCCTTCAGCAAGAAAAGTAAATCCTTTTCATTATCAATATTCACTTTTTTATTATCTATCAGAAACTCACCCTTCGGTTCGTATCCTGCTCCGGTCACATCAAAAATTTTATCGCCTACAAAAATTTTTTTAACAGTCATTTCATTTTTCGTAATGGTTCCTGTTTTATCCGTACAAATAACTGTTACGCTGCCGAGTGTCTCAACGGCCAGCATTTTTCTTATTATAGCCTTATGTCTAGCCATTTTATGCATACCATAAGCAAGAGTTAATGTTAATGTTAGCGGTAATCCTTCGGGTATTGATGCAACTGCCAAAGCCAGTACAACAATTAACATTTCTGTTAGAGGTGCATTTTTAATTAATCCTAATATAAATGTAATTATAGAAACTGTTAGAGCGATTATTACCAAAAATTTTGTAAGCTGCTCTATCTTGATTTGCAAAGGCGTCTTTTCTTCAACTTCCTGAATCATTCCCGCGATTTTTCCCAATTCGGTTTGCATACCCGTTGCTATGACCAGTGCTTTACACTTACCGTGAATAATTTGTGTTCCTGCGAAAATTAAATCCCCGATTGATTTTTCAACGGATACGCTTTCACCTGTTAGAGCGGATTCATCGACTTTTAGACCAATTAACTCAAAAATCTTTGCATCGGCCGGAACATTATCTCCGTTTTCTAAGAATAAAATATCACCCGGAACTATTTCTCTTGTCGGTATTTTCCTTACCTTACCGTTTCTTATAACTTTAGTTGTCGGCTGTACAATTTTTTTTAATTCTTCCATCGCCTTTTCCGCTTTATACTCCTGAATAAAACCTAAGAATATAACGAAGCCTATAACGAAAGAGATGGCCCAGAAACTTGGGATTTCTCCTATAAAATACGAAATTAAAGCCGCTATAAAAAGTATCCAAACTACAAAACTCTTGAACTGTCTCAATAAAATTTTTATAGGGGTCGCCTTTCTTTTTTCCTTAATTTCATTAAATCCGTATTTCTTAATCCGTATTTCTACTTCCTTATCGCTCAATCCGTTTTTAGAAGATTTTAGTTTATTGAACAATTCTTCTATATCTGAGTTTTTATACTCATCAACTTTTACCATTATTCTTAACCTCGTTGATTCGCAATTTTCTATTATACCTTATAAATTATTTTTTCTTCAAAAGTTCAACTTTATCCGCTGCTCTCATTAGCGATGTTCCTAACGCTTCTTTAACCGCTATAAGTACAGCGATTTTTCCCCGTTCCTTTATTTTTTGGAGAAGCGGCGTAAAATCAGCGTCTCTGGTAGCAACAGCGATTATTTGAATATTGGCATCGTGCACCGCATCCATAGCATGCACAGCCAAAGCAACATCAACATCTATATCATCCTTTTCTCCGAGCGCGATCACAGGTTCTAAGCCGTGGTTGGCTACCGCTTCTATCAATTTTTCCGGTGCGAACTGGTTAAGAAAAACCTTTCCTATAACTATCCTTCCGTACTTTGAAGCACGTTTTATTATGTCGTCTAAAGTGAATTTAAACTCTTTTCTTAGCATATTGGGTCCGTCAACAAAAAGTGCTATGTTCTTTTTTTGTTTGAACAGCATTTCATCACCCCAAAAATACAAAACCTAAGAAAGAAATTGAAAAAAGAAGTAAATAAACTTTATAATCCCATAAAAATACCTTAATTCCGTCTAGAGGAGGTATAGGCAATAAGTTAAAAAATGATAACCAGAAAGAAAATTTTGATATTAAAATAAAAAGACCGAGAGGATAAAGAGAGTATATAAACAAAAATATTATTCCTATTAAGATATTGGAAATTGGTCCGGATGCTGAAATTATACCGTATTCTTTTTTAGTCATAGGTCTTACAACGAATGCGAATTTTTCAGAATAAGGTGAAATCCGCACAGCTCCGGGAGCGGCGAAAATAAAACCGAAGAAACTCGAGACCAAGGCAAAAAACAGTCCAAGAGGCCATGCGACATATTTTGCGGAAAATCCGAAATATTTGGCGCTGGTGCGATGCGCCATTTCATGAATGAAAAAACATAGCACGGAGATCGTAAAACTTATTAAAAGAGATTGAAATAAACTCCCGCCTATAAGATTTGAAAATGCTATGGAAAGTATAAAAATAGAAAGCATCATATCTTGCATTTCTTTCCTATCCATTTTCTATTCACCGAAAAAGTAATTAATAGCATCGTAAATAGTTTCAACCTCTCTTACTTCTATTCCTACTTTTTCAGAAATATTTATTTTCTTTTTTTTATAAGTGGTTTCGCAAAAAATAAATCCTGGTTTTCTTATACATTTTTCTTCCGGAATTAACTTTATTTCGGTACCCTTACCTTGAGGTACAAGTAATAATTTTGTACCTATATTTTTAGCAGCCTCTGCTTTTTCATATATGCCTCCAACTTCTCCTATTCTGCCGTCGGGATTAATCGTTCCCGTAATTAGTACGGAATTATCCAAGGTTATATTCCTTAGTGCAGCGATCGTAGCAATAGTAAACGCCGCCCCGGCAGACGGACCGCCGACTATTGATGCGTTTGAACGAATTGTATAGATCACATCAAAAGTTTTTGCGTTCCTTCCGGTAATATTAGCGGCCAAATCTCGGGCTAATTGAATTGAATGCTGCGTATCGACCCAGAAAAGTAAATTGTCTATATCCGCGAGAACCTTTCCAGTTCCGGGTCTAACCTCTACATATAAGGGTATTGCAACGCCTTTTCCATCTTGATCTACGGCAAGAAGATAAATAGTGGTTGAGTTGTAAGATGAGGAATCCGAAGGTATATAAACTGGTACTTCTTTAACTATTGTTTCGACTTTTTGAGTACCATAAAATATTTTACCGACAGAAAAACCCAAAAAAAATATTATTATAAAGAACGCTATAAATAATCCTTCGGTTTTTCTCATTGTTGTATTTCTTCTTATACTTCTTCTCATTATTTATCACCTTTAGTGCAGGAGGCGTGCCCTCGGTGGATTTGCAACACGGTAAAAGCTACCCTGTTTACTTCCTCATTTCCGCCACCCCACGAACACCCGTGCTTGCGGCTTACGGCTGCTCCCTTCCGGGCCTGACCGGGTTCACCGCAGGCACGGGCCCCGCGGGACGGAAACTCACGGTCAGTAAACAGGACTTTTACCGTGTTGCAAACCGCCCTCGGGCTTCGGCCCCGGCATGTAGGGGATTTCCGGTGACAGGGGACCCCTAACCCCCCGGCCTAGCCTCCTGCACTAAAAAGTTATTTAATAAACTATAAAAACTTATTTTTCCTCGAGTATTCTATCCTTAATTTCGCAAACAATTTCGTATTGAACTTTTGATTCGTTCTTTTTTATTTCCTTTTCAAGAAAGTTTATGCTATCTTTTTTTAACTTCTCAAAATACGAATCATCGCGAGTGAAAAATTTATCAAGTAATGAAGATATTCTTTTGAATGTCAAGAATTTCGGTATTATTACATAATCTGCTCCGGCGGAATAGTATTTAAGCGCATCTTCTATGGTTTGAGATACGCAAATTATTTTACTTTTGGAGACGTTTTTCGTATACGCAATTAAAAACAGATTATCATCAACAGATGGAACGGTTGAAATTATAAGTTTAGCGTTCTTTATTCCGCCTGCTTCCAGAATTTCAGGATGCGTTATATCCCCGTAAATAACGGGAACACCTTCACTATAATATCTTTCTATAATTTCTGGATTGAAATCTATGACAACAAAAGGAATATTTCCTTTTATAAATCTACGGATAAGATGCCTTCCCGTTAAGTCAGCCCCGCAAAGAATAATATGATCTCTCATTTTTCTTGTTCTCAGAGTCAGATCGTGTTTATAATGCTTTCTTCCGAATCCTATAACGGTATCAAACTTGTGCAGTATCTTATCGGAAAAATAGAAAAGCGTATTGGCATATTTAATAAAATAAGGTGTGAGTGACATAGTAAGAAGAGTTATGCCTACTATCAGCCCGAAGAAAGTTTCTGAGAAAATTCCGCGATATACACCTTCAAGCGCAATAATTAAAGAAAATTCGGAAATCTGGGAAAGATACGTACCAGAAAAGAACGAAGTTTTTCTTTCGTGCTCGAAAATACTCATTAAAATGTAAATTATGAACGGTTTTACTATAATAACGAATAGGGAAAATATTATGATCTCTCTCAAGAATTGCGTAAATATACCGAATTTAAGTTCCATCCCCAGGGAGACAAAAAATATTACCGAAAAAAAGTCTTTTAAAGAGGAAATCTTACTCGAGATTTCTATATTATAAGGAAATGATGCCATTGCTATTCCTCCTAAAAACGCACCTATGGAAATAGGAAGCCCTAATAGGAAAGAGAATCCGGAAAATACGAAAAGCGAAGTTAAAGATGCTAAGAATAATATTTCATGGTCTTTAGTAATTCTTTTTATAAGAACCGGAAATACATACTTACCGGCGATCAATGCTAAGGAAAAGAAGCCCAATGCTGTTAGCAGTGAATTCAAAAAGAAGTAAAAATTAACATTAATATTTGAAGTGATGCTCGCGAGCACAGAAACAGCGACTATATCCTGAAGAAGAAGAATTCCTAATATTATTCTGCCGTGAAGCGTTGCTATTTGATTTATATCGCTCATGAACTTAATCACAACCATAGTACTGCTGAAGGAAAGGAGAAAACCCATATAAAGGGCGATGCTGCTGTTAAATCCTAAATGAAGAGAAAGTAGGTATCCTAAAACTACGGTTAGTATTATTTGAAATATCCCGACAAAGGAAATAGTAGGACCTAATTTTTTTATTCTTGAAATATCTAATTCTAATCCTGTTGCGAATAACAAAAACGCTATTCCTAATTCAGAAAGTATTTTTATGAAAGTCTCATCTTTTATTAACGAAAATACCTCCGGGCCTATTAAAAGTCCTGCTATAATATACGCTGGTATTAGCGGCTGACGAAGAATTTTTGCTATAGAAGCCAGAAGAGTTGCAAAAAGAACAACTACTCCGAGTTCGAATAAAAATAATTCATTCATGGCCATGGTATAGATTTAATTAAAATTAGTTTAAAAATCTTTTAAAATAATATTTTCCACCTCGCTCGCTATATCATCTACAGATCTTTCGGCATCTACGGTAACTATAACTCCTTTTTTAGAATAATATTCTATTATCCCGGTTATCTCATCGTAAAACCTTTTTAGTCTGTGCTTAATCACCTCTTCTTTATCATCTTCTCTTTGTATCAACTTCGCCTTATCTTCGTCGCAGATTTCATCTTCTTTAGGAGGCGAGAATTTTAAATTGTAAATCCTTCCGCATACAGGGCAGTATCGTCGCAGAATCAATCTTTCCATAGATGTTTTATCCGAAATGCTAAGTTCTATTACTTTACCTATATCCATACCGAGAATAGAGAGTTTTTCATCCAGAAGAATCGCCTGCCTCAGCGTTCTTGGACAGCCGTTTAAAAGAATTATCTCATTCTCTTTCAATTCAAAAAGTTTATTTCCGATTATCTCGATAACTATTTCATCTTTTACCAATTCTCCTCTTGCCAGAATAGGTGCAATTTTTTTACCTAAATCCGTTTCCTTTTTAGATTCTTCCCGTAAAAGATCGCCTGTAACAATTAAAGGCCACTTGTGCTTTTCAGAAAGTTTTCTGCATATAGTGTCTTTACCGGAGCCGGGCTTACCTATAAAGATTACAAGCATAATAAGAAATTTATGCATTTTTTGCGTTTTTAAATTTATGCCGATAAACGCGCCGCCAGAATTCTTTAAAGCACAGGAAAAGTATCTTAAAGCGAAAACCAGAGAAGAAAAAATCGCATGCTTAGAAGAGATGATAAGAGCCTTACCTAAGCACAAAGGTACAGAAAACCTTTTAGCGCAGTTGAAAGCAAAATTAGCAAAACTTCGCGAACAGGAAGAGAGAATTTCAAAGACACGCGGAAAGAAAAAGGGTATAAGGAAGGAGGGAGATATAATGGTCGCTGTTGTTGGTGTTCCAAATTCGGGAAAAACGAAACTTCTGAACCTGCTTTGCGGGACGAGTTTTGCTGAATCTCCACAAATGTTTTCCACGGTAGAGCCGCAGACTGGCGTTGCTGATTTTAAAGGAGCGAAAATACAATTCGTAGAAATACCGGCGTTTTTTAAAAGACAGCATCTCGCGATAGCGCATTCATCTGATTGCGTGCTTATTTTAGGAAAAAATGAGAAGGAGATTGAAGAGGCAAAAAAAGTTCTTTCCGAATTCCGGGTGGAAAAGCCGGTAGTAGAATTTTTATGGAATACGGATTTTGAAGAGTTAAAAAGAAAGGTGTGGAGCGCGTGCGGAATGATAAGAATTTATACCAAAGAAAGAGATAAACCGTCTTCTCAAAAACCAGTTGTTGTAAAAAAAGGTTCAACAGTAAGGGATGTTGCGAAAAGAATACATGAAGAGTTCGTAAAGCATTTTAAATTCGCCAGAGTTTGGGGGAAGTCTGCGAAATTTCCCGGCGAAAGAGTAGGATTAGAGCATGAACTCGAAGACGGGGATATAGTAGAGATAAGGATAAAATAAGTTAGATTTTTATGCATGTAAATACAAAATTTTTGTATGGGAAGCGAGCATAGCACCGTGAAGGAGTCTGTCGAAACCTTAGGCGAAGTTGGCAAGAAAGCACCGAAACTTTTTGGAATACCGACAGGAATAGAAGGACTTGATAAAATGTTTTTCACCACGAAAATAGAGAACGGAAAGGTTAAAAAAATTCTGCTTAACGGCATTCCCTCGCTTTCTGTGGTTAACCTTACTGGCGTATCTGATACCGGAAAAAGTTTAATGGCAGAACAATTTGCAGTAACACAGGCTTCTCTTGGATACAAGGTGTGCTTTGTAACCGTTGAATCTCCTTCTCCTTTCGTTGGATTGGGGCTTAGAGAAAGGGCAAGAGCAATGGGAAAAGAATGGAAAGACATAGAAAATAACATAATTCTTATAGACGCCGCTTCGCATTCCGTTCTGAGAGAAGACATTCACTCTTTGTTAAATACCATAAAATACGCCATAGAAACATATGAAACAAAGTCTGTGGTAATAGATTCTGTAACAGGGCTATATGAAGCGAAAGAAATGATGGCAAGAAGTATAGTGAGAAAATTATTCAACTTCATGAAAAGGTATTATCAGACAGGTATTTTCGTTTCTCAAAAAAGAAGCGGACATGAAGAGTTAACTGCCGAAGCAGCAGGCGGCTATGCTGTTAGCCATATAGTTGATTGTTCTATAGTTGTTTCCAAAGAACTCGTAATGAGCAAATATGCCGCAAATCTCTATAAAAAGCCGCTCGGCTCGGTAATAAGGCTTATGCGCATAGACGGTTGTAGAATGTGTGGACATGATACGAGAACGCATGTTTTTGAAATAACAGAAACGGGTTTAGTTAAAATAGGTCCTCCCCTGGAAGAACTTTTAAAAAGTGAAGGGGGTGAAAAATAATGGTAATAGAGGTTAAGCCCGTAGAAAGCGAAAGCGAGATAGATGCAAAGGCGATGAGAATTTTTTTAAAAACTATTGAAATATTAGGCGGGCCTAGAAAACTTGTAGAGCATCGCAATCTTACATGGCTTCCTAGTTTGATGGCGGCAAGTTATGCGCTTGTTTATCATAAAGAAAGAAATTATACTTTGGAACAAATAGCATCGATTTTAGGAATAACGAAACAAACCGTTCAGCATATTCTCGGCGCCGATCCGGAGATTGCAAAAATGAGACTTGAAGAGATTAGTAAAGAAAGTGATGAAAAGAAAAAAACACATATAGCAGGCGCTTTAGCGAAACTTGCATATGAAGAAATTCTGGCAGGCAATGATGAAATAAATCTTTCCATAGAAATAACAAAACGCGCTGCGAAAAGCCTTGGAGCGGACTGGGCTTTTCATATACTTTCTCGCCTGAAAGGAACGGATTTTCCGGTGGAAAAAGAAACTTTACTTCAGAAACTTTCAGGAATGATTATTAAAGATAAGAAAATAGAAGATGTATTGGATAAAATCGAATATCCGATAAAGACGCCGGCAGAACTTTTACATAAAATTAGAGAAGCACTTTAAGTTCACGGTTTTTATTTAATTTCTTTTTCCACGGTAACAGGGCATTCTAAGGGAGAAACAAATATTTTTTCTATATTTTGTTTCTCCGGCAGCGGGCCTATGCTTATTACTCCCAAGCCTCCTTGCGGAATATAAGTTGTTGCGGTGAAGGAATAGTATTTTCCTGATTTGGTTTTTACCACTATTTTGAAGTTTTGTAATGTAGTCGGGAAGAGGTTTTTAAGGATTAGGGTTAGGTTGGAGAATAGAGTTGTGCTGGGAGAAAGGGAAGGAGAGGGTTCTGGAGAGGTGTATTTGTGGGTAAATACGTAATCTATTCTAATTGTACCTCCATATGTTCTGAAACCTATTTTATCTCCAGACGGTGGAGAAGTATCAGTATATGTCACAATGGCAATTAATTTTCCATTATCGTCATAACCATAGTAAGTAAGTTTACCATTATTGTCTATATATTTTATGTGGTAAAAGTTGTTTGGTGTTGCTGGAGCAGGTGTATCGTTTAATATTATATTTGCTTTCAAAAGAAGTATATCATCATTATTATGCCTCCATCTATGATCATACTCATCAATAGGATCAGTTCCATCGTCGAATGTGCGTGTATGAATACCTATATAATAATTAGCCGAAATACTTGCTCTTGCTTCTAAAGTATACGGAGGGAGTATTCCTTGTGTAGAAACTATATATACAACTCCATTTGAATTTCCTTTTAGAAACCCTAATTCTTCTACCCATGTTCCTGAACGGGTTGTACTACTCCATAATGAGGATATTATTCCATCTTCAAAATCATCAAATAATACAAAAACTCTATTCCCATCACTCTCATTTACCGCTTCTTCATTTCCATAATACAAATAAACCGTTGTATTTGCATTCGCTTTTATATAAGGAACCTTCACCCACACATAAGCCCATTCTCCGTTGCTCTTG
>WAOA01000011.1 GCA_015521535.1 Candidatus Aenigmatarchaeota archaeon
GAAAGTAAAGAACTGAAACCCGGCGAAATAAAATTTTGAAAGCCTATTATTTTATGTAAATCTTCTTTTACAGAAAAATTAAGCGAGTAGTAAATTTGATTTTGCGTGGCGAGATTTATTACAAGATTTTTTCCTTTACTTTTCTTCGGTTTTTTCTTTTTTACAGAATTTTCTTCTTTTTTACTAAAAATTTTCTTAACCATTTGAACATGTTTTTGAGAAAAATTACCAGAAAGTATTATATGCATGTTTTCTGGAGAATAATACCTTGCCTTATATTCTTCTAATTGTTCTTTTTCTACACTTTCCACGGTTTCGCGAAAACCTTGAATCGGTTCACCGTAATCGCTTTTTCCGTATAAAGCCTGTAGACTCAAATCCCATAGTCTTGATTCAGGATCGTTTAAATAGCGTTCAATCTCAGTGAGTACAACTTTTTTCTCACTTTCAAATTCTTCTTGTTTATATTTCTCATTCGCAAACATATGAAAAACTATGTCTGTTATTTTTCCAAAACTTTTAGGAATAAATTCAAAAATATAAAAAGTTGCTAATGTAGAAGTTATTGCATTGCTTATTCCACCGTTCATTTCGAGTCCAGATGCTATTTCTTTATAAGTATACTTTTTATTGCTCTTGAAAAGCATATGTTCTAAAAAATGCGATATTCCTCTTTTGTTCTTCGGTTCGTAAATACTCCCGATTTCTACTAAAATATTTAAGCCCATAGTTTTTGCTTCCTTTACATGATCTAAATGTAAAGTAATTCCGTTATCGAGAATAATTGGCTTCATAAAGATTTTGTAGTGTAGAAATTATTTATAAATATTAAATAAAGAAAATTTTAATTCAATGCCCCGGTAGCTCAGGTGGCTAGAGCGCTTCACTGGTAATGAAGAGGTCCGGGGTTCGAAATTGAATTTTACTTCAGAATTCCCCGCCGGGGCTCCAAATAAAATGAGAAAAACAATTAAAAATAAGTTAAATAAAAACAGGTTACGTGCCTAATGATTTTAACTTTCTGTCGAGTTTCTCGACCGCTCTTTTTATATCTGCAATAGTTTTAGCGCCTGTACAAACTATTTTTCCTGAACTGAAAAGTAAAAACGCCACTCTTGGTTCGTCGATACGGTAAACCAATCCGGGAAACTGCTCCGGCTCGTATTCCGCATTCTCTAGTTCGAAAGCCACTGAATCAAGATTAATATCCCTTCCCAATTTCGCGGATGCTACAATATTCTGTATATCGACTCTGTAATTCTTCGGAACTTTTATGCCTATTTTTCTGAGCATTTTCACTACATTTTCTACTGCCTCTTTCGTTTCTTTGGGCGACTTCGCTCCGGTGCACACTAATTTTCCTGAAGAGAAAATCAGGCACGCTGTTTTTGGCTGTTTCATTCTCAGAACCACACCGGGAAACTGCTCCGGCTCGTATTCCACGCCTTCTAATTTTTTAACAACAACTTCTAGTGGTATATCAACTCTTAAAGTTGCAGAAGCAACCACATTTTCTATTCTTATGCTGAATCCCATATCACCACCGCAAAATTATAAACCGATTTAAAAGTATTTATAAATTTAATTTTGAGAATCGCTATTTTCTTCTTCTATCTACGCTTATAGGATTAATCGGAAATCTCTTTCCTTCACGTTCAAATATTCTTGATAAAAGTATTATCAATATAATAAACGTTGCAAAAGTTGCAAGTGAGATTTCTCCCAATCCGACTAAAAGTCCTATTGAAGAAGTTGTCCATAAACTAGCGGCTGTAGTTATACCTAAAACTATTTCTTTATGTCTCGCTTTTTCTGCTATAATGGTTCCGGCTCCTATAAAGCCCATTCCTGTTACCACACCTGCTGCAATGCGAGCAGGATCCATCTGAAATTTCGTAGAAATTATCATAAAGATACATGAACCCAAAGCAACAAGTATATGGGTTCTTAATCCTGCAGGCCTGTGAATAGATTCTCTTTCCAGGCCTATTATACTTCCTAATACGACCGCTATAATCATGCGCAGCGCATATTCAGATTCAAACATAATGATTATTTTTGGTATAAATCAATTAATAAAGGTTTCATTTAATTTCTTTTTCCACCGTAATAGGGCATTCTATGGGAGAAACAAAGATTTTTTCTAAGTTTTGTTTCTCCGGCAGCGGACCTATGCTTATTACTCCCAAGCCTCCTTGCGGAATATAAGTTGTTGCGGTGAAAGAATAGTATTTTCCTGATTTTGTTTTTACTAATATTTTGAAGTTTTTGAGCGTAGTCGGGAAGAGGTTTTTCAGGATTAGGGTTAGGTTGGAGAATAGAGTTGTGCTGGGGGAAATGCTTGGAGATGGCTCCGGAGAAGAGTATTTGCGGATGCGGATGTAATC
>WAOA01000012.1 GCA_015521535.1 Candidatus Aenigmatarchaeota archaeon
TATTTGCATTATATCAAGTTTACGTTGGTCAAGAAATTAAGCCTTGTCCCAATAATACTGAATTAACCCGAAATCGCAAGAAATAAGCGAAAACTCTCGCGCATCTGCTGCCGCGCGGAAAAGCGCTTTTGCGGTTAATTTCTTTTTTCTTCATGGATTCCATTTTAAATGAAATCTTTAAATATATTTTTATCAAATTCTTCTTAACCCCGGTAATGCGCTGGAAAGAATGAAGGCGAACGCTGGGTGGTTATATGGCAAAATTCGTGATAAGCGATCCTAAAACGAGAAAGGCATGGCAAGTGGAAAAGAATGCTGAATTTCTTTACGGAAAGAAAATAGGAGATAAGTTCGACGGTTCTTTAATAAGTTTACCTGGCTATGTGCTGCAAATTACAGGAGGCACGGATAAAGATGGTTTTCCTATGCGACCAGATTTAGAAGGTAATGTAAGAAAAAAACTTTTACTGGCGGGCGGTCCTGGATACAAACCAAGAAGAAAAGGCGTTAAAAGAAGGAAAATAATTCGAGGCAATACAGTGAGTAAAGATATAGTACAGATAAACTGCAAAATTATTGCTTATGGAGATAAACCGGTGGAAGAACTAATCGGGAAAAAAGAAGAGAAGGAAAGTACAGAACAGGAAAGTAAATAAACGTTAAAAATATCGTTCTAATTTCTCCCTTATCTTTTTGCGGTGCGAATAGTCAACCATATAGTAAACGCCTGCCGACCATACTTCCAGAGATAGCGCCCATTATCGGATAATACCATTCTCCAGAGTTAAGAAGAGATGCACCGTATGTAGCACCCATCAAAGCAAATACTGCTAAATTATATTTCTCGTTCTTTTCAATATCTTTAAGAGCACGACAAATTTCTTTTATTCTTCTCGTTATTTTCTCTTTCTGTATAATTTTATCCTTATACATAAAAACATTTTTATTTCTTTTATCATAGGAAATGAATATGTCAAAGAAAAAAACCTCCGGTAAAAACGAGGAAATAGACCCCAGGTTGATACCCGAACTTAATATTATAACGCTCGGTCATGTTGATCACGGAAAGACCACGCTTACAGAAGCACTTAGCGGTAAGTGGACGGCCTCGCATAGTGAAGAGATAAAACGCGGCATAACGCTGCGTTTGGGTTACGCGGATGTTACAGTTTATTACTGCAAGAACTGCGGAATCTATACCACTTCACAAAAATGTATGAAATGCTTTAACGATTGCTCGCCTAGAAGAACCTTTTCCATAGTCGATGCACCTGGTCATGAAACTTTGATGGCAACAGTGCTTAGCGGTTCTGCGATCGCAGAAGGGTGTATATTCGTTATTGCTGCTAACGAACCATGCCCGCAACCACAGACAAAGGAACATTTAATGGTTTTAGATATAGTTGGAATAAAAAACATAGTAATAGTTCAGAACAAAATCGATCTCGTTTCAAAGGAGCGCGCGAGAGAGCATTACGAGGAAATAAAAAGATTTGTACAAGGCACGGTCGCAGAAAACGCTCCGATAGTTCCTGTGTCAGCGCAGCAAAGGATAAATATACACTATCTTCTTGAGGCAATAGAAAATAATATTCCTACCCCGAAACGCGACTTAAAGGCGGAGCCAAAGCTCTATGTGGCGAGAAGTTTTGATGTTAATAAACCGGGTGAAGAAATAAAAAACCTAAAGGGCGGGATACTCGGAGGAAGTATAGTAAGAGGTAAATTGGAGGTCGGCGAAGAAATAGAAATATTGCCGGGCGTACATTACAAAGACAAGTGGATTCCTATAAGGACAGAGATAAAAAGCCTTCAAAAAGCAGGAAAAAATATAGAAGTAGCGACGCCCGGCGGGCTTTTAGGTGTTATGACTGGTTTGGATCCGTTTCTAACTAAGTCAGATTCCCTTGCCGGACAGGTTGTGGGAATACCTGGTAAGTTACCGGAAGTTCTTACTGAACTAACGTTCGAGCCGCATATTATCGAAAGAGGTATTCTTGGAGAGGATAAGCCCTTTGTTCAAAGAGAACCGCTTCTAATAACCTGTGGTGTGATGAAAACACTTGGTATTGTTTTAAACGCTTCGGAAAATGAAATTAGAGTGAAACTTAAAATACCTGTTTGCGCTGAAAAAGGAGAAAAAATCTCATTTTCTCGGCGTGTTGGTGAAAGATGGAGTTTAACGGGCTGGGGCAAGATATTGTAGTTTAAACGTTTTAATATTTTATACGCGAAAATAAACTCATGGATGAATTGCAAATAGTTGAGAAGTTTGAAGAATTTTTCAGACAGTTTTATGAAGAAGAATTGATGAAAGTCGTTAGAAAGGGTAAAAAGGCTCTTGAAGTAGATTTTCTGAAATTGGATAGGTTCTCGCCCGAACTTGCGGATATGCTTTTAAACGATGCTGAAAAAACGCTTTCTCTTGCAGAGAAGGCTCTCGAAAACATAGACATTCCAGGAGCAGAGGAAGGTGTTAAAATAACCCCGAGATTTAAAAATCTTCCGGAATCGGCGTTCGTTAGAATAAGGAGCATCCGCTCCGAACACATAGGAAAGTTAATCATGATAGACGGTATAGTGAGAAGGGCCTCTGAGGTTAAGCCGGAAATAGGTGTTATGATTTTCCAATGTCCGGAATGCGGCAAGGAAATAGAAGTCGAACAAAAAGAGCGAACAATAAAACAACCAGAAATTTGCGAGTGCGGAAGAAAAAAAGGATTCATTCCTAAAGAGAAAAAACTTTTCGATGCGCGATGGATAGTTGTGGAAGAACCGTTTGAACTAACAAGCGGCGAAAGACCGGGAGAAATAGCGGTATTCCTTAAAGAAGATTTAGTTTCTCCTGAAATGCAGAGAAAAACCGATCCTGGAAATAGATTAAAGATAGTCGGTTTTTTAAAAGAAATAAAAAGGGTTTATCGCGGAAAAATGAAAACACAAATGGATATATACCTTGAAGCAAATTACGTTGAGCCAACGGAAATAGAATGGGAGGAACTTGAAATTACAGAAGAAGATGTTAAAAAGATAAAGGAACTCGCTTCCAGAGAGGATATTTACGACATTCTCGTTAGAAACATAGCACCTTCTATTTACGGAATGGAGAAAATTAAAGAAGCGATTTTGCTCCAGCTTTTTGGTGGAGTTCCACACGAACAGGCAGATGGTACAAGAATAAGGGGAGATATTCATATTCTTCTTTTAGGCGATCCCTCTGTGGCTAAATCACAACTTTTAAAGTATGTTGCTCAATTAGTACCAAGAGCGAAATATGTTTCTGGGAAAGGAACAACCACAGCAGGATTAACAGCAACAGTAGTAAGAGACGAAGAATTCATGGGCGGTTGGGTTCTTGAGGCAGGTGCTATGATTCTATGTAATAAGAGTATTATTTGCATAGACGAGTTCGACAAAATGAGTAAGGAAGATCAGATAGCAATGCATGAAGCGTTAGAGCAACAAACAGTAAGTATTGCGAAAGCGAGCATAGTTGCTACTCTTCCTGCACAGGTTGCTGTTCTTGCAGGCGCTAATCCAAAATTCTCGAGATTCGATCCTTATAGGCCGATAGCGGAACAAATAGACATACCTGAAACATTGCTTAGCAGATTCGACCTGAAATTTGCTATACGCGATATACCTGATCGTGAAAGAGATGAAAAGTTGGCGAAGTATATAATCGAGACAAGATTGAACCCAGAGTCGGTTAAACCGGAAATACCACTTGATTTACTCAGAAAGTACATTGCATATACAAGAAAAAACGTGTTTCCGAAAATGACTAGAGAAGCAGCGGAAAGGATAGCAAGGTTTTACGTTGAGATGCGCTCTCTTTACGGTGGCGAAGATACAGTTGCTATAACACTTAGACAAAACGAAGCAATAATGCGTTTAGCGGAAGCGAGCGCAAAAATAAGACTTTCGCCTGTTGTTGAAGTGCAAGATGCGGAGCGAGCGATAAGTATAATGAAATATTCTTTGGAGCAACTGGGTTATGATTATGAAACAGGTAAAATAGATATAGACAGAACGGAAGGTACACCTTCTTCGCAGCGCAGTAAAATAAGAAGAATGATGGAAATAATAGAACGCCTTGAAAGGGAGATAGGAAAGCAGATACCTAAGGAAGATGCGCTTGCTGCCGCGCAGGATGAAGGATTGAAGGATGCAGAGGAAATTCTGAATTTCCTTAAGCGCGAAGGCCTTATTTTTGAGCCGAAACACGGAGTAATACAAAAGGTGTAGATTCTTAAATAATTATTTTAGAAGATATAAAGCATGATTATCGCGCTTACCGGAACACCGGGAACAGGGAAAACAACTGTTGCTAAAATTTTAAGGAAACGCGGATTTAAAGTGATTGACTTAAATAGAATAATTTTAAGAGAAAAACTCTATTCAGGATATGACGAAAGAAGGAAATGTTATATAGTTGATATGAAAAAACTCGAAAGATATATTTCTAAATATACACGTGAGAACATCGTTTTCTTGGATTCTCACGTTTCGCATTTACTTAATGTAGACTTGGTTATAGTTTTGCGTTGCTCTCCAAAAGAATTGGAAAAGAGATTGAGAAAAAAGAAGTGGAGAAGCGAGAAAATAAGAGAAAATATTGAAGCGGAAATAGTCGAGATTATCACTATAGAAGCAGAGGAAAAATACGGTAGAGAAAGAGTTATAGAAATAGATACGACTGGCAAATCTCCGGAAAAAGTTGTAGAAGAAATAATTAAAATAATAAATAAGGTGAAAAGTAAGTGAAACTGAAAGTTTTTCCTTCTGTTTATGAACCGAGAGAAGATTCATATCTACTTTTGGAATATGTTAAATGCAAGCAAGGCGAGAAAGTTCTCGACATCGGTTGCGGTAGCGGTATTATTGCAATAAAAGCAGCATTACAGGGAGCAAAAGTCTTTGCAATAGATTTAAATCCTGAAGCGGTGAAAAATACGCTTTTCAACGCGAGAATTAACAATGTGAAAATATACTGTATAGTAGGAAACCTTTTCGATCCTTTAAACACGAGAATAAAATTCGATAAAATATTTTTCAATCCTCCTTATCTTCCAGAAATGCCGAGCGATAAATACTCTCTTGCGTGGGCAGGCGGAAAGGAAGGAATAGAAATAGCAAAAAAATTTATAATTGCGGCAAAGGATTTTCTCAGCGCAAAGGGAGAAATTTTTCTCGTTATTTCAAGTTCGGGAAATAAGGAGAGATTTATGAAGATAGTAAAAGAATTTTACACCATCGAGATATTAAAAGAATTACCGCTCTTTTTCGAAAAATTATATTTACTGAAACTCACTTTCAAACAGTAGGATATTTAATTTTTCCTCTTATCTGTTCATAGAAACTTGCAAGCGCGATTATCTTACCTTCCTCGAAATGATCACCAAGAATATGCAAGCCTACTGGCAAACCTTTTGAAAAGCCGCAGGGTAATGAGAGATGAGGCATTCCTGCAAGGTTTATAGGAACTGTTAGAACGTCCGCGAGATAGTGCTGAAGCGGTGTGAGATTTTGAATATCTTTAAACTTGGGTGGTAGCATAGGCATTGTAGGAGCGAGAATACAATCGAATTTTTTAAAAACACTTTTAAACTCTTCAATTATTTTAGCCCTGATTTTTAATGCTTTCAAATAAAATTGCTCTCGGAATCCTGACATTCTTGTGTAAGTACCAAGAATTATCCTTCTTTTTGCTTCATTTCCGAATCCCTCTGACCTTACCATGGAAAAATATTCGTTAAAATTCCCTTGCAAAGGCAAGTGTAAGCCATATCGCATGCCGCAAAACTTTGCTAAATTAGTGCTCGCTTCGCTCGTGGCGATTATATAATACGCTGCTAGTGCGTATTCGGTTAACGGTAAAGAAACTTCTTCATATTCGATTCCCTCGCTTTCCAATTCTTTTATGGCATGCCAAACAATTTTTTCCACGTTTTCGTCTACACCAGAGAAATATTCCTTTGCTACGGCAACAGAAAATTTTATTCTCGAGGTGTGATACTTGGTATAATCGCTTTCGCCACCCACATTAGTAGAATCCTTTTCATCTCTCTTTGAGATTATTGAAAGGACATGGGCACAATCTTTAACGCTTTTTGCCATAACACCTATTTTATCAAGAGAATTGGCATAGTCTATTAAACCATAACGAGAAACTACTCCGTAAGTAGGTGTTAGCCCTACAACTCCGCAAAAACTTGCTGGGCATGAGATGCTTCCGCCCGTGCTTTCGGCAAGCGCTATATGAGGAAAATCGGCCAGCGCTGTAAAACAAGCGCTTCCGCCACTCGAACCGCCGCATACGCGAGAAATATCCCAGGGATTCTTAGGTATGATTTCGGTGTTTACGTTAAAACTTCCGAAACCGAATTCGTCCATTGTAGTTTTTCCTATTACCGCGAAGTTGTTTTCCTTTAAAAGTTTAACACAGGTTGCATCGAAAGGCGGGATGTAATTGGCAAGCATTTTAGAGCCTGCGGTTGTTCTTATACCTTCCGTGCATATATTATCCTTCACGCTTAACGGTATTCCAGGCTTTTCCGGTTTTACGATCGTGACAAAACAAGAATAAAGTTCATTCGCTTTAGTGCAATATTCGTAAACCCTTTCCATAAATCCCTCTTTATCCTCTATTTCCTCGAACTTTTCAAGCATAGAAAAAATCCTATGTGAAAAGTACTTAAAGGTTTTATGGGATAAAAGAAAATTTTATATATTAGTAACTACTAAATAGTAGTTATGAATGGATTGCCGGTAAATTGGGAAACAAGAGAATTTCTCTACGAATCGTGGGATGATATTAACAAAATGCTTAGTCCTTACTCTGTTAAGCCTGTAGCAATCGGATATTTTGGCTCCCTTCTTTACGGCGAAGAGTGTGCTCGCGAAAATCCGGAAGCAAAGTGCATGGCGAGATATTTTCCGAGTAAAACCAGAGATAGTGACTATTATATTAGAGATATTAACGCAGAGATTTTGGAAAGGTGTGGATTTAAAGAAGAGTATTTGATTCATTCGCAAAGAGGAAAAGCGGGGCATTACCAAAAAAATGTTAAAACCAAACACATTCCATATACTTCCTGGAAAAGCCGCAATTGTCGCTTGGACGTTTTCGTGAAAAAAATATGCTGCATAGAGCCGGACGGATACGAAACCATAGACGGGATAAATGTACTCAGAAGATATGATTTATTCGCTACAAGTTTGTTCCCTTCTGCTGCTACAGAACTGAGAATGCGGAAAATAATGCCTTTATATGCGTGCATGTCTTCGTGGGAACTTGATAGAGCAGAGAAGAAAATATTAGATGCTACGCAGGAATTTCATGAATCGCTACCTGAAGAGTCGCAAATGTTCTTAACGAAAGAAGAGTTTGAAAGAGATGTTAAAAAGACTAGAAATAAAATTGATACGCAATGGTTTACCAGGGATATGTTAAATAAATACAAAAAATTATGTGGTATGAGAGATTATCTTCTAGAACTTTACGAAGAAATCGAAAGAACTATTTGAGATTTTTATAATGGCAAGCGAGAAAATACAAATAGCGACGAATTGCGCAGAAATTCGAAATGATTTTATTGATACAAGGCTTTTTTTTCGAGGCACCGTGATCAAGCTTAATAACAAACTCGTGAAAAAATCCAATATTCATTTTTTATTACCGCTGATACAGTAGAACAAACATTCATGCTTAACAAAAATACTACGCTGCAATGATTTTCTTATCCTAACACCGCCTTCACACAGGATTTGTTCCAATAACGTTGAATTAACCAGAAACGGCGGTAAGTGAAAAACATTCTTGCACGAGAAAACACCGCGAAGAAAGCGTTTGGTTAATTCTTTAGCAATAGATTTCACTCTTATTGAGATTGTTCATCACGCCGCGTCAAAAATTTTTTATACCCCACAACCTTATAT
>WAOA01000013.1 GCA_015521535.1 Candidatus Aenigmatarchaeota archaeon
CGGATATGGTTAAAGCGATTATTATTACTGCAGAGAGTAAGGGAGAAAGGGATTTTTTAGGGTGAATTAAGGAACTGCTCTCTCTATGGGACATTGCCATGAAATAGATATGGCATGATTATATAATAAAAGTTTTTGGTATAAAAAGGTTGAGGGTGCGGTAAAAGAGAAGAATTAAGGTGGAGTGAGGTAATTGAGCGAAATTTATTTTAGAGGAAGAAATAAGGAAGTGTTCCTCTAACGGTCATAGAATATAATTTTTGGAGATGATAGAAAATGATTGTGCGGTTTTAACTTTTCTTATACTCCTCTACTTGGGTTTTATGAAATTCGAAAACACGAATAGGATGAATCTTTTTAATTTCCTTTAAAATCTTTTCCTGAAGAGAGCCCGTGATCATTTCCTTGACAAAATCTTCGATTTTTTTGTCCTTCAAATATTTTTCAAGAAATCCGTTAACGCTTTTTCTTATACTTTTTTGTACGTTATAACAAACTCTGCCACTAGTTATGGTTATCGTTTTTATTCTTAATTTTCCGTCCTTCAAATCAAATACTTCATTCGTATCTATTCTGCTCGTTCTCTTCTGTACTATTCTCGAGATAAAATCTCTTGTGCAGTAATGTCCAGAATACACCGTAGAAGCGGATTTTCCGTTAACACTATTAATTCGGAAAAGTAAAGTCATATAATATCTTACAGGATCGTTTGTAAGTTCAAAAAGACTTGCCTCTACCGTTCTTCCAATAACACTTTCAGGATCGCCCGCGGGTGTTTCTCCTATACACACATTACCTAAATATTTCGGAATATAAATTTCATACCATTCTTTTCCCTTCCATTTTTTCTGCCCTAATGTTTTAACTATTCTTTTTCTTGCCATTTAACCACCTGTCTGTACCCAGAGTTTTGCTTTTTCTGGATCGTACTTCCAATCCTTTGGTAATCTGCGCTTCCTGATATAATACTTCGCTAACCTTCTTATCTTAGATTCAAGTAATTCTAATCCGCGGCGGGAATGCTTGTCTTTTTTATGTACTTCTAAATGCTCTCTGAGGCGAACGGCTCTCTTAAGCAGGTTAAAAAGATCTTCCGGAATGTTTCCTAACATTCCGTGTTCTTTCAGAATCTTTTGAATCTTTTTTCCAGTAATATCTCGAACACTAGGTATTCCGTAAGCATCGCGGAGAATTAATCCTATTTTTGCAGGCGGATTTCCTTCTTTGGCAAGTTTAACAACTAAGTGCTCTACTTCTTCCGCTTTATATTCAACCCACGTTGCCTTTACCAATGGTTTTTTACTTCCGGATTTTCCCTTTTTCCTTGCATACATTCTTGCCATTATCTCACCTGACTTGGCCCAGCCGAAAGCCGAGCCAATCTTGAACTGTAGAAATATTAAAAGAATATGAATATTTATAAAATTTTCTATAGATGTGCCGAAATTGTCCTAAATTTCACAAATTTATTAACGCGAACATTCTGATGATGACGGAGACAACATTAAGCTTTTCAGGCTTTACAGGGTGCGCTTGGCATTAATAACTTTTTCTTTTGTTTATTGTCTTTTTTCCCCTTTCTTGCGGAATAACGCGAATCTTCCAGTTTTCAAAACCTTCCTTTATTTTTCTTTCAGAAAGTTCGTATAAAAATATAGCAAGCGCACCTACTTCACTATGCGGCTGATTTCCTATTGCGAGATTATAATCAGCAAGAGCGTAAACCTCGCCGTGAACCTTCTCAGAGCCGACTATGATAAGGATGTCTTCACCGTTCTTAAGATATTTCCTGATCTCTGGTATTTTTTCCTGAAAATTTATACCGTACATTGTAAGATGTACCCTAATGCCTTTGAAGTCTGTTAAAAATTTCTTCCAGTTTTTCTCATATTTCACGAAAAATTTTCCGCCCCAGTTCTCTACGACTTTTTTTACGCTTTCCTCGAAATTCTCGTCTTTTTCACCAGAATAAACCATACCGTCTCCGCCGAAAGCGCGCGCTACAAGAGCAACGTGAGTAGTAATTCTTTTGTCACGCTCTCTTCTATGACCTAAGCGAAAAATAGTTATCATTTTACCCCCTTATGAGCGTTCCTAAACCTATTTCGCCTAATAATACACGTTCTACATAACCATTTTTAAGACCGTTTATTATTTCTGCTGTAATCCCTTCCAATTCTATAAGTTCTTTAACTTTTTTCATCATTCCGCCAGTAACGTCAAAATGTACAGAAGTAGAGAGAATTTCTTTGAATTGAGAGAAGTTTTTTCTATTAATTTCTTTAATAAGTTTTGCATCAGAGTGAATCTTTGGATCTTTATCGTAAACTCCGTCTACATCCGTAACATGAATCAATCTATCTGGACGGAGTTTTTTTGCAAGATATTTTATTATCTCATCACCTGAAAGAATAGAAGTTCCTAATTTTTTATCATACGCCGGAACTCCGTATAATACAGGGACTAAGCCGATTTCCAGCATTCCTTTAATGGTGGAAACATCTAAAC
>WAOA01000014.1 GCA_015521535.1 Candidatus Aenigmatarchaeota archaeon
GAATATTCACATAATATTCACAACTTCATGTCACGAATGCAAAATAACAAGAAGAATAAACTTTAAATAAAAATTTCACATAAAATTTCACGTGAAAATAAATGAATATTTTGTGAAATTCGGGTGGAAAAGGAATCCGTTTGTACTAGAGGTTTCACCAGATATATTCATAGGCTACGATGAACAAAGGAATGCAGTTATAATGCATGTTGAAGAAGAGCAGAAAATTTGCTTGGTTACAGGCCCTACAGGCGCCGGGAAAACCACGCTACTTTTATGGATAAAAAAATATTTTGAAGAAAATGGCGGAAGAGATATTAAAATAAACTATGTTCCAAAGCCGCCGAAGAGCGTAGATGACTTTTTACCCCTGTTTCTGGAAATCTTTCCGTTAAACATCTTTGAAAAAATTGTGAGAAAAAGGCCAACGATGTTTTCACTTCCGGCGTACATCGCCAGGAAACTAAAAGGAAAAAGATTACTGCTCCTTATAGATGAGTGTCATGAAACAACCCGTGATGCTCTTGAATGGCTGCGCGTTCTCGTTGATCAAAATAAAATAACGCTTGTAATAGCAGGGCTACCGAAACTCGAGTATAAAATAAAAAACGAACTGGAAACCTTTGAGCAAAGGATAACAACACGCGTGTTTCTTGAGCATCTCTCCGAAGATGAGGCACTTCAACTTATACAAAAGCGTATTGAATGGGCAGGAGGAGAAGGGATAAAGCCATTTACAGAAGAAGCGATAAAAGAAATTCATTTTAGAACGAACGGATTTCCGAGGGAAGTGCTAAAATTATGTGATAAACTTATTCATGAAGCAGCGGAGAAAGAGATTGAGATGATAGACCGTGATTTTGTAAGAAGTTACTCTGAATTCAAAGAGGAAAAAATAGAAGAAGTAAAAGTGTCTTTTGAGCCTAAATTGAGAACAGACATCAAGGATTTGCCGCTAAAACAGAGAAAAGTCTTAGAAATCCTTTCGAAAAACAATTGGCTTACGCCGACTCAAATAGCAGAGAAACTAGGAACAGGTAGTTACAAATCCCAGCATCACGCTATAAGATCTATAAACAATATTTTAAAGCGCTTAATGTTAGAAGGATATGTTCAGCGTGAGGCACGCGGAAAGGCGTTTGTTTATACGCTAACCCCAAGGGCGCGTGCATATTTCGTCGAGGCGTAAACATTTAAACTTCAAGTATCATTAAAAGGTTATGGATTTACCGCTTACTCCTGTGAAAAGGATATTGGAAAAGACTGGAATGCGTATAAGCAAGGGTGCTGTTGAAGAATTTGCACAGGTTCTCGAAGAGATTATCAGCGATATTTCATCAGAGGCAGTTGCTCTTGCAAAATCATCTGGAAGAAAAACCGTGACAATTCACGATATAAAGGTGATAAGAAAAAAGTTCACGTGATCTATATGGAACTTCAGGAGATAATTAGCAAAATTAAAGAAAGCACTAACCTTAGCGAAGAAGAAATAAGGGAAAGAATAAGAAAAAAACAGCAAGAACTCTACGGACTTGTTTCGCCGGAAGGCGCAGCATGTATAATCGCCAGAGAACTCGGTGTAAATCTCGATAGTGCAGAGAAGGTTAAAATAAACCAACTCAAGGAAAACATGAACAGAGTGAATTTAAAGGCGAGAATAAGTAAAATTTTTATAAAAAACTTTGAAAAGAACGGTGAAGGAAGAAAGGTAGCAAATATAATTCTTATAGACGATACAGGAGAAGCAAGATTGTGCTTGTGGAACGAGCAGGTAGATTCTTTTCCCGGTAAGGAAGGCGATGTTATAGAAATAGAAAACGGTTATACAAGAAAGAATATTTTCGGAGAAGTTGAAATCAGAATAGGCACATACGGAAAAGTAAGGATTGTAGAGGACGATGGCTCGCTTCCGAAAGAGAGAAAATATCAAACTTCTTCAATAAAAGACATGAAAGTAGGTGGCCACTATTCGGTTCGCGCGACTATAGTTTATGTGTTCGATACCAATGTTTTTTTCGAAGTTTGTCCAGAGTGTGATAGTATTATTAAAAACTCTAAGTGCGAAACACATGGCGATGTTAAGCCGGAGTATACAATGATAATAAACACGATAATAGACGACGGTTACGGAAATATGCGTGCTGTATTTTTCAGGAATGTTGCTGAAAAACTTTTAGGTGCGCCTGCGGAAAAACTGCGCCACGAAGCACTGGAAGAGCGCATTAAAAGCATTTTGGGAAAGGAATTTGTATTTTTCGGCCGCGTAAGAATGAATCAGGTTTTCGGAAGAAAAGAATTTATCGTAGATGATTTTTCCGAAGTTGAAGCGAAAAAGGAAGTTGAAAAGTTACTGACGGAAATTTAGAAAACTTAAATATTTTCCTGTGGTGATAAATAACATGGCAAAGAAAATAGTCTCAATTGAAGACATCCCTGGCGTAGGAGAAAAAACTTTGGAGAAATTGAAGAATGCGGGCTACATTGATTTAATGTCTCTCGCCGCTGCATCCGTGCGAGAACTAAGCGATCTTGTAGGCGAGCAAACTGCGACAAAAATAATTGAAGTAGCAAGAAACGCTTTGGATATAGGTTTTGAAACAGGTATAGAGGTATACGAAAGAAGAAAGCAGGTTGTCAGGTTAACTACGAGCAGTAAATCTTTGGACAATTTACTCGGCGGCGGCATAGAGACGCAGGCAGTTACGGAATTTCACGGCGGTTTTGGTTCAGGTAAAACACAAGTCGGTTTCCAACTCGCTGTTAATGTTCAACTCCCGCCAGAACAGGGTGGCTTAGACGGCAGTTGCCTTTTCATAGACACAGAATCTACGTTTAGACCGGAGAGAATTAAAGAAATTGCAGAGGCAAGTGGTTTGGATCCGAAAAAAGTTTTGGAAAACATAATATATGCACGCGCGTACAATTCTGATCATCAGATACTTCTTGTAGAAAAAGCGGGAGAAATTATAAAGGAAAAGAACGTAAAACTTATGATAATAGATTCTATTACATCTCATTTTCGCGCAGAATATACAGGGCGCGGAGAGCTTGCTGAAAGACAACAAAAACTCAACAGACATTTACACATGCTTCAGCGCTTAGCAGATGTTTACAATATCGCTGTGTATATAACTAATCAAGTAATGGCACGGCCAGATATTCTTTTCGGGGATCCTACAGCGCCTGTAGGCGGGCATGTGCTAGGGCACTTTTCCACACATCGCGTATATCTAAGGAAATCAAAGGCGAATACAAGAATAGCGCGCGTTATCGATTCGCCTTATTTGCCGGAAGGCGAAGCGGTTTTCGCTATAACCGAAGAAGGTATAAGAGACGCGGAATAAGAAAGAATAATGAAAAATTTAAATACTAACTATATTAAAAATTAAAAAGGTGGTTATATGGATGAAAGGATTCGCGGTAGGGAATTGATAGGAAAAATAGTTGTTTCAGAAGAGCGCGGTAGAAAATTTGGCATAGTAGGAGATGTTACCTTTGTAACAGAATCAGGAGAACTAATCAATATAATTCTTGAACAACCATCTAAATATGTATCGGAACTTAACTTACCTACTGATGAGCGCGGTAGAATTCTTATCCCTTTTTCCGCTGTTAGAAGTGTCGGAGATTTCGTTATAGTGGCGGAAAGCGATATAGTTTAAGTATTATTTCCTATTTTTCTCACATTTTTAATTTTCGATATTTTCTCAATTTCTCAATATTTACTAAATTTTCGAAGAATACTCACTTTAAGGCTTTCCACACTTTTATCCGATTATTACATTGTAATACAAACTCCGTTGTGAGAAATCTCACTTTTAGAAATTTTATATAATAAAATAAATATTTTATATAAGATATATTTTGTCGTAACTTTAATTAAAGTTATTTAATTTAATATTTCTTATAAAATATTTTTCAAATAAAATATTTAGTGAACAACAATGTTTATATATTAGTAATGCAACTAAAATTATTGGGGTGGCGCGAGTGAAAAATGATTTTATTAAAAAAATCTTTTTTCATATGAAGCCTGTTGAAATGCTTATTGTATTGAAAAATGAAAAAGCGAGATATCCTACGCAGGTTTCAAAGGCAGTTGATTGTACTTATTCTCATGCTGTAAAAACCTTAGAATGGTTTAGAAAAATAGGCCTTGTAGAATTCGATAAAAAAGGTCGTGTAAAATACATTAAACTTACACCGGATGGGGAAGAAATAGCACATGCCTTTGAAGGTATAATTAAAAAACTGGATAGAATTGAAGAAAAGTTTGAAGCAAAAATTTCTAAAAAGAAAGAAACCAAATAAATAATTAGGGTTTTATAAAAGGTAAATATTTGTTCTTCAGAAAACTTGTGGTGAATAATCTTGATCATGCGAATAGAGTGCGTTTTATAAACGCTACTCTTTCAGCGCTTTTTACCGAAAAATTTTTATTTGGGTTTTATTAAAATACTCTAATGAAATCTACGTAAAAGGTGGTTTTTGTTATGGAAACGCTGTTAAAATATTGCTACGGAAACCATCCAAAAAGTAAAAAGATCAAGGAATTAGGTAAAAAATGCCTTTTTTTGCTTGCTGAAAAAGGCGAAATGGAACTATTAGAACTTGCAAAAGCATTGGGAATAAAAACAGAACGTTGGAAAGGCTATGAAAAACCGGTTAAAACGTTTTATCATGTAGTTAATCCGCTTAAAGAAATCCAGATAATAGATTCTGTTAAGCGTAAGGAAGGAAGGAAATTTAAAACAATTTATTATTTCACGCCTGAAAAATTCGAAGCAAACATGCGCGCTTTCGTTAGGAACACTCTCGAATTTTTGAAAGAAAGAAAATAATTACTATGTTTTAAATAATATTTTTTATAAAAAATAAAAAACAAAAAATATTATATTATAGATGTTTTAAAATAGATTTCTTATAAAATATCCTTCATAGTGTATATTTTGAATTATTACGCCGTAATATTTCTCACAAAATGTGAGAGTTAGTA
>WAOA01000015.1 GCA_015521535.1 Candidatus Aenigmatarchaeota archaeon
ATAAGCGCCTATTGTGGTAGAAGCAAGTAGGATAGAATACCCATTCATGGAAATATTAAAAACCTATTCTTAAAAAGTAAAATCATAATTTATTTCAAAATCTAATATATAAATTTGGTAATAGAGATATCAATTTTTATGAAGAAATTGAAAAAATATATAGAAGAATATAATAAATTCCATTCTCCAGAGGCAAAAGCGGAACTTATCGAGATAAAAGGAAATAAATTCATTATAAAATTTTCAGGCCATTATTGTTTTACCTGTGGTGCGAGAGAATATTTCGAAGATTTGGTTTATTTATTGAAAGAAAGAGGTATGAAAACAAAAATAATAAATATTGAAGAAAGTAGCGAAAATGAAAATATTGTAGAATTTGAAATTATACACAGCGTAAATGATTTTTATGAAATTATAAAAGAAATAAATCGTCTACGCAACACAGAGGTAAAAAAACTTGTTGAGAAAAGAATGAAAGAGTTTGAAAAAATAGGAGAATCACCGCCGTATAGAATTTTTTCAGAACTATGCTTTTGTATACTCACCGCAAACTTTAATGCTGAACGCGCCGTAAAGATTCAGGAAGAAATCGGAAACGGATTCATTAGTTTAAGTGAACAGAAACTCGCAAGAAAACTAATGAATCTCGGCCATAGGTATCCGAATATGAGAGCAAAGTATATAGTTGAAGCGAGAAAAAAACTTGATGAATTAATGAGAATTTTACGGAATAAAAACAAAAATGAAAACGAGAAAAGAGAATGGTTGGTAAAAAATATAAAGGGTTTGGGTTATAAAGAAGCGAGTCATTTTCTGCGCAATATAGGCTATAAGAATTGCGCTATACTGGATTTTCACATACTCGATTTGCTTATTGAAATCGGAATAATAAAAAATAAACCAAAGAGTTTGACAAAAAGGAAGTATTTAGAAATTGAAACTATTTTGAAAAAAATAGCAAAAAAAGCGAATCTAACGTTAGGCGAACTCGATCTATATTTATGGTATTTGGAAACAGGAAAGATAGTGAAATAATTTTAGTAAAAAATATTTCTGGAACTAGATGAAAAAAGTTGTAAAATTCTATAAAAAGATGTGCGAGAAAATTTCCTTAAAGTTGGTGAACCTATTACTGCTATCGATGCATTAATCGCTGCTATTTGTATTGTTAGAGGTTTAACTCTTGTTACTAAGGATAAAGATTTTCGAATAGTTAAAAACTATTTAACCTCGAAATTTTAATTTATACTTTATGCGCAATAGCGGATTCCTCGTGTGGAAATACAACTATACCATTTTCCGTAATTTTGTAAGGATGAATTTTTTGTGAGTGGTGTGTATAACGCATTTTCCATACGGTAAGGGCCCTTGCAAAGTACGAATCTATCTTAGTGTAATAAAAAACTATAACACCATCTACTATAAATTCTTCTACACCGAAGCGTGAAAGTTGTATTTGGTCTGGTAGCATTTCAGAAGTTAAAATCGTTGTGCATCCTAATTTGTACACATTCATAAGAAGATTAAAAATAGTCCTTCTGACTTCTGAAGGATCTCTTATGTACATTCCTAACGCAGAAATAGAATCTATAACCAATCTTTTGGCGTTTATTTTTCTAACAGAAGATGTAACCAACTCTATTATATCTTCCACGTGAAACGGATCGTAGCGAACAAGAATCGCTTTGCCTTCTTTCTCCGCTTTTTCAAAATCCCATCCGAATAATTTTGAATATTTTTTTACTTCTTCTATTGGTTCTTCAAAACTTATGTAAACACCGTTCTCATTTTGTTGAATTCCGTACCAAAGAAATTGCAGAGATGTTAATGTCTTTCCGGTTCCACAAGTACCAGTTAAAAGAATCACCGAGCCTTTAGGAAATCCACCTTCTATTAATTCATCCAGTCCTGGTATACCTGTAGGAATTCTTTTCATAAATACACCTACTCACTATTTATTCCAACTCTTTTTATAACTTCTTCCTTGTTTCTATAATATTCCGAAATGATCTTAGACACTTCATCGTATCTCTTTATGTTATTTTCTTTCATCCACAAAAGAATCCTACTTCTTATTTTCATCTCTTTTTTAATCTCTTCAAATGCAGTTCCTCTTAATTTCGCTATTTTTTGAAGAACCCATGAATACGAGTTCATCTCAAAAGTATCCTCTCCAGGAAGCCAAACAAAAACTTTATTTGTCCTCGCGACACCGGTTTTCGGATCTATAGATTCAAGTTCATTAATTTCCTTTATTCGCCTTGCTGATTTTCCCTTTTCTGTTGCATGAATCATGAAAATTAGGATATCCAAAGTTTCTATCAGACTCGGTGAAAGATTTATCGGTGGCGTTTCCAATCTATAAATAACATCTTCCACTTTTCCCGCATGCATGGTTCCGAAACAACTGTGACCAGAAGCCATGCCTTGGAACATAACATACGCTTCTTTACCTCGGATTTCTCCTACTATCACATAATCAGGGTTTTGTCTGAAAGACGCTTTCAGCAAATCGAACATGGTTACTTCGCCGTATTTTTCTCCCTCTTTTGTAGGAACACCGAAGCCTATTCTCGCAACAGATGGAATCCAGTTTTCATGCGGTAGGTAAAGTTCTCGTGTATCTTCTATACTAACTATTTTTGCTTCTGGAGGTATAAAAAGTGATAGCGCATTAAGCAGCGTCGTCTTACCACTCGCTACACCACCGCATATCAGAAATGAAAGTTTGTTTTCAACCGCAAGCCATAGATACGCCATAATTTCAGGAGATGCAGTACCAAGTTCTATAATCTCTACAGGTGAAAACGGATTTTCCCGGAATTTTCTTATGGAAAAAGTTGGACCGTGAGTGGTAACATCTTCTGCAAGCGTTGCCTGTACTCGAGAACCGTCTGGAAGCGTACCGTCTAATAATGGTTCGGCATACGAAATATATCTTCCGCATCGCTCAGCGAGTTTTATTATAAAATCTTTTAGTTTATCCTTGTCACGATATATTATATTTGTTTTCAAAGAACCGAAGCGTTTGTGCACAACGTAAATCGGAATGTTAACGCCATCACAACCTATATCTTCTATATAAGGGTCGTGAAGCAAAGGCTCTATTTCATTTAGTCCGACAAAATCACGGAAAATATAATATAAGATTTTCAAATACTCTTCTTTTTTCAGTTTAAGATTCAATTCTTTTACAACTTTTTTTACGACCGTCTCCATATATTTCAAGGCTTCTTCTGTTGTTCTTATTTTAGAAAGTTCAACATCCACCGTTTCCAGAATACCTTTGCTGATTTTTTCCAGAATTTTCTTTTCCCTTTTATCCAATCTCGGTTCTAATACCAAATAATTGAGATTACCCTCGGATTCATTCCATTTTATTCTCGCGTATGCGTATGGTTCTAAAAGCGGATACCTTATATTTACATTTTTTATGTTTTTATAAACTGGGATGGTGATTAATTTAGGTTTGTATATTTCGAAAGGTGGAAAATCGTTCTTTTCCTTTTTTTTTAAATAAAGATATAGTTTTCCTCTGAGTCTTTTCAATTTTCCAAACAAGAATTTATCACCTTTTAAGATGTTTTTTCCTAACGGATTTGCCTTTCTGAACTATTCCATGAAACCTCGCACAGGAAGGACAAACGTAGAGTTTTTGTCTAAACATATGGATCTGCCTTCTATCCACTTCCTTCAACAATCCGGGATCGGTGATACGAAAACCTCTGTAAGTTACAAATGTTTTATATCTCGGGACCTTTTTTCCGCAGAATCCACAAAGCACTGTAGATTCCCTTCCCCTTCTTTTTGTATGTTCATATTTACGCGTATAGGGAGCCTCGCTTATAGGCATAGTTTCACCTCCTTTATAATGAAAATTCGGTTTAATAAAATAAAAAGATTTAAATATTACACTGTAATAATAAATTCCATGAACCTAATATGTGAAATTTTTATAAAAAGATATCTCCCTTCTCTCCGCGCACTGATAACTAAGAAACTAATAGAGAAATATTCTCTGACGCAAACGGAAGTTGCTAAAAAACTTGAGACAACGCAACCGGCGGTTTCTCACTACCTCAGAGAAGCGCGAGGTAAATTTGTTAAAAAAATCGAAAATGATGAAGAGATTTTAAGTAAAATCGATGAAATGGTAGAAATGGTCAATGCAGGCGTAGACAAGGTACAGCTACTAAAATTCTTTTGCGAAATTTGTAAAATTCTCCGGAGAAAGCGCTTTCTATGTGAAGACTGCGGCTTAGGAGAAAATTGTAATTTATGTTGGAGCGGTTGTATATGGAAGTAAGATTAGGGCCTGCTGGAATACCGCTCGCGTGCAAGAACTGTGACACAATAAAAGGTGTGAAAAAAGTAGCGGAACTTGGATTAAGTGCTATGGAAGTTGAATTCGTTAGGGGCGTGAACCTGTCGCGAGAAAAGGCAAAAAGTCTTGGAAAAGCTGCTCGTGAAGTTGATGTTGTACTATCTGTACATGCTCCTTATTATATAAATCTCGCTTCTTCTGAACAAGAAAAGATTAAAAGTTCTATGAAAAGAATTATCGATTCCTTGGATCGGGGCAACTTAATGCACGCAAGCGTTGTTGTAATACACGCAGGTTATTACGGAAAGGAGAAAGAAAAGGCACAAGAAATGATATTCAACGCGTGTGAAAAAATCTCAGAGTTTATAGAAAAAAATTCGTTAAAAACTAAGTTGGGTCTTGAAACCACAGGCCGCGAAAGTCAGTTCGGAACATTAGACGAAATACTCTCTTTCTGCAAGAAAATAAAAAACTGCGTTCCAGTAATAGATTTCGCGCATCTCTATGCAAGAAACGGTGGAAATATAAATTACAGTGAGATTTTCGACAAACTCAAAAAAATTAAACTTAAACGCATACATTCCCATTTTTCAGGAATAAAGTTCAAAAGAACTCTTACCGGTGGCAACGAAAGAGAACATCTTCCAATTCGTAAGTCTAAAGGCATAGAGTTTGAAAAACTTGCAAAAGAAATAATAAAACGTAAAATAAATATTACGATAATTTCGGAAAGTCCTCTTCTTGAAAAAGACGCGCTTTACATGAAAAATATTTTTGAAAAACTCGGAATGAGATTTTAGTTAAATTTTTAAAGGTTTTAATTGGTTATCGGGGCCGGAAAAAAGATTTTTAAAATTTTCTATACATTAAATCCTTTAAGTGGTGCATATGCCGAAAAAGAAAATGATAATACCCCCAGCAGCAATGGTAGAGTTGATAAAAAAGGCAGGCGCAGAGCGTGTAAGTGAACAGGCATCAAAGGCACTTGCAGAATATCTTATAGATATAGGTATGGAGGTAGCGCAAGAATCTATAAAACTTGCAAGGCATGCTGGAAGAAAAACAGTGAAAAAGTCAGATATAGAACTGGCAAAATCCAGAGTTTAAAGGCACTGCAACATCACTTAAACTTTAAGTAATATCCTTTGCACTTCCTTTCTAATTTCTTTATCTTTTTGCAGTCATCCTATATATCTAGATGTATTTTCATTCTTTTTAAAATTAGTCTTTTTCATAACTTCAGACAACTTTTCATAGTATTTTATTATCTCTTCTGAAAGCGAAGGCTTTATCTTTTCTAATGCTTTCTCGAAATGCTTCATTTTAACCTCTTTCGCATTTATATCTTCTCTTAGTGCAAATAGCGCTGCCTCTCTGCAAACCGCTTCCAAATCAGCACCGCTATAACCCTGTGTTCTTTTTGCGATTTCTTCCAGGTTAACATCTTTTCCAACTGGCATATTTTTGGTATGTACTTTTAATATCTCCAGCCTGCCTTCCTTATTAGGTGCTGGCACATAAATCAGTTTATCAAACCTACCAGGTCTCAGAAGCGCAGGATCTAATATATCCGGTCTGTTCGTTGCTGCTATGACCACAACATCTTTCAACTCTTCTAAACCTGACATTTCTGTTAACAACTGCGAAACTACTCGTTCAGTAGCGTGGGAATCGCCCCATAAGCCACGGCGCGGTGCTATGGCATCGATTTCGTCAAAGAATATTATACTGGGTGCAACCTGTCTTGCCTTCCTGAAAATTTCTCTTATTCTTTGCTCGCTTTCACCGAACCACTTGCTAAGCAACTCACCTGCTTTTATGCTTATGAAATTCACTCCTGCCTCATTTGCCAGTGCTTTAACAACATGTGTTTTACCGCATCCAGGCGGACCGTAAAGGAGCACACCTCTAGGCGGTTCTATACCAAGTCTGCGGAATGATTCGCGATATTTCAGAGGCCATTCCACAGCTTCACGGAGCGCTTCTTTAACTTCTTCCAAATCGCCAACATCACTCCATTTAACTTTTGGAACCTCTATGAGCACCTCCCTCATTGCGCTCGGTTGTACAACGCGCAGCGCGTATTCAAAGTCTTCTCTAGTGACTTTTAACGCTTCCAGAACTTCTTTTGGTATTGGCTGATCCTTTTCGAGTTTCCATACTTCTGGGAGAATTCTTCTCAAAGCGTGCATCGCTGCCTCTTTGCATAGAGCAGCAAGATCTGCACCAACGAAACCGTAAGTACGTTCTGCAAGTTCTTCCAATAAAGAGTCTTTTATTTCATTCTCAACAGCATTTCTTGAATCACCGCTTAAAGAAGAAACCACTTCCTGAACTTTTTTCATGTATTCTCTCTTCTTTTTGTCATCATCACTTTTTTCGATTTTTTTAATCAGTTCTTTTATATCCTTCTCGATCTTTTTAACTTCTTCCGAGACCCTTATCCATGACTCCAGAAGTTTTATACACTGTTCCTTTGTTTTTATCATTTCTTTTGAAACTCTTAACGCGATTTCATTAAGCGCTATATTGTTTTTTGTTTTCTCAACGAGACTTTTAATTTCTTTCTCGAAATGTTCTTCTTCTATTTTTTCGATTTTTTCTAATATCGCCTTTCCATCCTCGCCCAATTTAACGAATTTCGAAACTACCGCAGAAATAATCTTCGGGTTTTTGATATCATATATCTCTATTGGCACAGAACGCGTATGAATTTGCAATATTTCCTTTCTACCTTCTTTATTTGGAACCCCTATTTCTATTTCTCGATCAAACCTTCCTGGTCTGCGTAAAGCGGGATCAAGAGCATTAGGTCTATTAGTTGCGCCTATGACTATTACCTTACCCCTGCTTTTTAACCCGTCCATTAGCGAAAGTAATTGTGCCACAACACGGCGCTCAACTTCACCTGTAACCTCTTCACGTTTTGGCGCTATGGCATCGATTTCATCGAAGAATATTATGCTTGGCGCATTTTTCTCCGCTTCTTCGAAAATTTTTCTCAAGTTTTCCTCGCTGCCGCCGTACCACTTACTCATCACTTCAGGACCAGCGATATAAATAAAATGGGCGCCCGCCTCATTAGCAACTGCTTTCGCAAGAAGAGTTTTACCAGTACCAGGCGGTCCGTAAAGAAGCACGCCTTTAGGCGGCTCTATACCGAGTTTATCAAAAAGTTCAGGATGCCTTAAAGGCAGTTCGATCATCTCGCGAACTTTTCTTATTTCTTCTTTTAATCCGCCTATGTCTTCATAAGTCACAGTAGGTACGCGAACTTCTTTAACTTCCACTGCTTGCGGTAAAACTTCTACTTCCGTCATATCCGTTATCTGAACTATACCATCTGGCTGAGTAGAAACCACTATCAGTTTCGTTTCTATACCGAATGAAAGCATGCCGCCCCCGAAAAATGCTTCGAATACATCTTCTTCGCTTCTTCGAAAAACGGGATTGGCAATAACTATATCTCCTTTCTTAACAGGGCGTAGATACATGTTTTGCTTTACGATATTGGGCGAAACTCTAAGTATAACTCCTTTTTCGGCAGGTGCAAAAACTACACGCTTAGCTTCCTTGGGTTTAACCTTTCTTACTTTAACATACTCTCCTATACTCGTTTTCGCATTTCTTCTTACCAATCCGTCTATACGAATTATATTTAATCCGACATCAGCAGGATAAGCGCGGACAGTAATCGCTGGTGTGCTTCTTTTACCTTCAATTTCTATGACATCTCCTTCTCTTACGCCTAGTGCTTTCATAGTTCTTGAATCTATTCTTGCTATCCCTCTTCCATAATCACCGCGATTTGTAAGTTCACCCACTTTTAATTCAACTTCTCCCATATAATCACCTATTCTATTTTAATGTTAACCAGACGCCTTGCCTCTTTTTTATCTAGCATTACAGGATATATTTTTATTTCCACCTTTCTTTTCCAATGATTGAAATACTCTATTATTTTACTTAAATACCTTTCTGCTACTATGAAAACAGAGTTGTCAACTTTTATATGCGGAATGCCGTCCAAAATACCTTCGCGAAAATATTCGTATTTTTTCCCCTCTCTAATTACTATTTGCTTTCTTCCGTAAAGGCCCCAGTAAAATCTATTTCTCTCCGAGGCAGAAGAAAAATTTTCCTTCTTCGTAGTAAAGCATATTAAGATAGCAATTTCACCGTTACTCTTTTTTATTTTCATATTTTGTATATATGTATATACAAACTTTTTAAAGTTTACGGTTATAAATATATAATCACGAACAATTTTTCTTAAGAAATATACGTAAATTTTGTTTCAGTTGATCAATTCACGGAATTATATTTTTTGATGAAAACTAAAAACTTTTATCCCATCTCCCTTCGTTTATTTCTTTTAAAATATCTTTCGGATTCTTACCTTCGATTTTCACACCCATACTAATACAACTTCCTATTATTTGTTTCACACCCATTTTTAAATCTTTCGTTCCGAGCGAATCTAATTTCATTCTCGCAATTTTTATTATCTGTTCCATTTTTAAATCCCCCACAAATTCCTTTCCAGGCTCTTTAGAAAGTTTCTGTATACCCAATTCTTTTTTAATCAATGAAGAAACAGGAGGTGTACCAACTTTTATTTCAAAACTTTTATCTTCATTAACTATTATTTCTACAGGGACCTGCATACCGCTGAAATCTTTGGTTTTTTCATTTATTTTTTGCACCACTTTTCCTATATCTAATTTAAGTTGACTTAATTGCGGACCTAACGGTGGTTTTGGAGATGCTTTACCGCCTTCAACTAGTGCTTTAATTATTTGTTTACTCATTTTATTTTCCCTCCCTTTCATCACCTTTCTCAACAAGTCTAACGTTATCCAAACTTACAGTGGTTGGAATGGGAACGGCGACATCTAAAAATTCTACAGTCACTTCTTCTTTTGCTTCGTCTATTCTTACAACTTTGCCATGCTCTCCTTTAAACGGCCCTCCTGTGATTTCTACTATATCTCCCCGTGAAATTTTTATCTCCTGTATTTTTGCTTCAAAATAATTTTTTATTTCATCTATTTTTACGGGCCTTCTTATAATTCCTTTTATATGAGGAATACCCTTAAGTAATGCATCGAGAGGGGTGTTTTCTGATACCTCTATGAATATATATCCTTTAAGTTCTTCTGGATGAAAAAGTGCTTTTACACCAAGATCTATTTTTTTCGCTCTATTTGCTAAAGCTATAAGTACTGCATTTTCCCTTCCAGCCGTGGTTTTTATGGTATATATCATTATTTCTTCACCTATGCCGCTCTTAGTAGGAATATAAATATTAATTGCATAATAAATCCGATTAATCCGAGGATGCCAACACCTATTAGGGTTATTTTTACAGATACATCAAACTCATCTTTTGTAGGTTTTACGGCCACTCTTATTATTCTTCTATATTCTTCTATTTTTTCTTTTATTTTTCGAAACATAAAAATAGAGAGGATGAATATATTTATAAGTTTTGCATAATATAAAATATCCATTGTTTTATTTAAAAAATTAAAAAACAAAATTATACAAAATCTATTCCTAAAATTTTTTCTATTTCCTTCCTCTTTTCTACTGTAAATGTCCTTTCCGGTCCGTATATCTGAGAAGATTTCACTCCTGTAACTATAAGCATCGTTCTTACCGTATCGCCAAGTTCCTTCTCTATTTGTGCACCCCATATCACTTTCGCTTCTGGTGATAATTTACTGGTAACCGCTTCTACTATTTCCTGACATTCCCTTATTGTTATATCTGCACCGCCTGCTACATTGATTAATGCCCCTCTAGCACCTTCTATTTCTACATCGAGTAACGGATTGTTTAACGCTTTTTCCACCGCTTCCAATGCTCTGTTTTCACGGTCGCTTTCTCCCATTCCTATCATTGCTAATCCACCAGAGCTCATTACCGCCCTTATGTCAGCAAAGTCGAGATTTACCAATCCTGGCTTTGTTACGAGTTCTGCTATACCCTTTACCGCGTTTACTAAAATTTCATCTGCTATGCGAAAAGCGGTAGTTATCGAAACATCTGGTACTATTTCGAGAAGTTTGTCATTCGGAATTACTATGAGAGTATCTACTATACTCTCCAGTTGCTCTAAGCCGTATTTAGCGTTTTCTCCACGTTGCTTTCCTTCCATGGTAAATGGAAGTGTCACCACGCCTACTGTAAGGGCACCGATTTTCTTTGCCACATCCGCTACAATAGGTGCACCTCCCGTTCCTGTTCCACCGCCTAGACCGCAGGTTATAAATACCATGTCAGAACCTTCAAGATATTTCTTTATTTCGTCTTTGCTTTCCTTTGCTGCTTCTGCTCCGAGATGTGGATCCGCTCCTGCACCGAGACCACGTGTTAAATCTTTTCCTATTAGAATTTTATAATCAGCATCCGTATAAAGTAAATCCTGTGCATCTGTATTTATCGCTATCGTTTCTGAACCTACTATTCCTACCTGCATTAATCGAGAGATAGTGTTGTTTCCTGCACCACCTATACC
>WAOA01000016.1 GCA_015521535.1 Candidatus Aenigmatarchaeota archaeon
GTTTTTAATATTTCCATGAATGGGTATTCTATCCTACTTGCTTCTACCACAATAGGCGCTTATTCTGATACTATAAATACAACGATGAAAAATTCGTAACTTAACATAATGTATTCAATAAAACTCTTGGTATCTTATAAAAGATTGACTAAAATGTTTTTCTTTGTGCTGATATGATATATATAAGTTTTAACTTCATTATCATACTTCTTATTGTGATTAGAATGGCTATTTTTTAATAATATGGAACCCCAGGAGAAGAAAATCATTACAGTGTAATATTTTTAAACATCGTGCCTTTTTAGAAAAGACTTGAGTATAAATTCAAAAACATTTGAGCGTTGTGATAAGGGTAGTGATGCTGTCCGGATAACCGCGAATTTAAGATAAAAACCGTTGTGAGAGGATAAGAGCCCATACATGCAACGATTATCGCGCACAGAAAAGTCTATCAAGAGGGTTGAAAATGAATCGCCTTCCCAGTTCTTATCCGAACAGGATGCGAACACTTGAGATGAAATTAATATTTATTTATATAAACACTTTTATTTCTTTATTAGAAGCGATAGCACGTAATAATTGTTTTCCTATCTCTGAGTCTTTACTCACTCTTATTTGACCTTGTTTTCCAACAGTAGCAGTGAACAAATATTCTCCTTCTGTGTAAACATTAGCATTTTTACCCGAAATTTTCTTCGGGAATCGTAAAGCTATGTAATTACCCGTTTCACTTATTTCGAAAGGTATTTCTTTTTTAAGTGTTTCTATTTTAGGTTCTATTTCTATTTTTATTCCAAGTTTCTCTTCCAATTTCTTAACTTCTCTACCTTCCTTTCCTATTATTCTGGGTATCACTTCGTTTCTTACACGTATTATAACTTTGTTATCAAAGATTTCTATCTCCGCGGCCTTATCGTAGCGCCTTACTTCCTGGTATATTCTTTCCTTTGCCAGTCTTTTTATAGCGTCTTCCCTTTCTTCTTTTACTGGTATAACAACATTTTCTTCTCCATATGTGTATATTTCATATTCAAGTTTACCTGTTTCAAAATCCCTAACCTCTACGATTGGTCTGGCAAGATCTTCTTGTACCATGCCTGTTGGTGTCCTAACTGTTAAGGAAAGTTCGTAGACTTTTTTCACTTCTCCTTCTTTAATGAAAATTACCGTATCTATAACATGCGGTATCATTCCAAGTTCTATTTTACCTATAAATCTTTGTACCGCTGAGATAGCATCGCTCGCATGCACTACGCCAACCATACCTATACCTGCTAGACGCATATCTGCAAATATATGAAAGTGGTTAACTTTTCTCACTTCATCAAATATGGTATAGTCTGGTCTAACTAAAAGCAATATGTCAGCGGTTTTTGCGAAACTTTTTTCCAGTGGCGCGTATTGTGTTATTTCATTAGATACTTGTAAATCACGGGGCGATTCCATAGTTTTTACAACCGCATTTTTTTCTTTCCTGTAAAACTCTGCTAAACTTGCAGCGAAAGTTGATTTTCCAGAACCGGGTGGACCTGCTATTAAAATTCCTTCTGCCTTTTCCGATAATCTTTTTTTGAGCTTTGCTGAAAGTTTATAATCATCTATAGTTAGTTTTACTATAGGTCTTACTATAGTAACTTCAAGGCCGTTCGAAAAAGGAGGTCTTGCTATTGATATTCGCATATCGCGAAGTTGAATTACAGTTGCGCCGCCTTCCGAGTATTCTAATTGCACCTCTTCTTCATAGCGCATAGCGTCCATTATTTCCTTTATTATTCCTTCTACATCCTCTCGCCCGAGCGGTTTTTCAGAGAGCGGAACCAATTTCATTTTTCCCGGTTTGCCGCGCTTTGCAAGCGGTATTGCGTTTTCTTTGAGATGAATAGAAACCGTGTCTGGAGTTAAAAATTTCTCAAAGAGTTTTTCCTCCTTAGTTTCATACGGCTCGAAATAAACAACTTCTATGCCCTTTATCTCTGCTACCAATGCCTGCGGAAGATCGCAGGTAACGAGTATTGCTTTTTCTTTTTTTGCTATATTCTGAATTATTATATCTATTCTCCCAGATTTAGCGAGAATTATATCCTCGTACTTAGGTATTTCTCCTTCAAATCTTATTTTTATTCCGTGTTTTCTCGCATTTTCTCTTAATTTCTTAAGTTCTTCAAGTCCTATGAAACCTATGTCTCTACCCTTAGAAGATTGTGCCATGAGTTCTCCTATAACCGCTTCTGGAATTATAACCTCGCTCCTATCTAACTCTCCTTTTTCCACTAATTCTGTGATTTTACCATGAATAATCGCGGAAGTGTCAAAAACTACTCTTTTAAGTTTTTTCTTCACACTTTTTGGTTTTACTTTCCTTTTCTTCATAGATATCAAAGAAAGATTTGGAGAGAAGAGTTTAAATATGTAATCCTTACAAACTTATTTTATGGAGGTAAAATGTCCTGAGTGCGGATCAAAGGATATAGGAAGGGATAGTAATGGCGAGGTTATCTGTAACGAATGCGGATTCGTGATAGAGGAAGGGTTCGTTTCTGGAAATGTGGTTTTATAAGTCTCGCTCCTTCAAGATTTCTAGTATTTCTCTCCTGAATTCCTTTGGCATCATACATTTTAAAATTCCGTTTTTATTGAATGCTAAAGATATCGGAAAATTACGAAAACTTAGAATTACATACCCTTCCTCGGGTATTTCTTTATTAAGTTCACCCGTTTCAAAAAGTTTAATAAGTTCGTCTTTGCTTAATTCATACTTTTTTCTGGACAAATGACCGAGAACAAAAACAATATTCGACGTGGGATTCCAAACCTTTCCTTTTCTGAAAACACATACCCCGCTAACACCGCCTAGGCGCTCTGCCTCACTGAGAAAATCCTTAGAAGTTATCCTTATCTTTTTATTTCCTAAAATAAGTTCGAAATCTTTCATTTCTTCGCTGATTTCAAATTTTGTTTTTATATACTTCTCCAAACTTTCATTTTTTTCTGAATTTGGCAACAAAAAAACCACCTGTCCCGGAGATATGAGGATAAAATCTTGCGCATTTTTTAACTTCCTTTCCGAACTCTATTCCTTTCCATTCGCTTATTCCTTTCGCAAATTTCAGACCTTTTATTTTTATTCTTTCCAATTTTATTCTCCTTACCTTTTCCAAAATCTTTGAAACTACAAGTTCGTTTTCTATTGGAGAAATGGTGCATGTCGCATAAACCAGTGTTCCACCCTCTTTAAGCAATCTTATTCCTTTTTCAAGCAATTTCAATTGCTTAGGAAACAATTTCCTGCTCCTATACAAAGGTGCTTCTCTTAAAGATTTTCCTTCCGCTGTGCATGGTACGTCTACAAGTATTTTATCAAATTTCAAAATCTCAGGAAACTTTCTTCCATCAAATTTTGTAACAGTTATATTTATCACTCCTAGTCTTTCTATATTTCCGAAAAGTGCTCTTAGGCGCTTTTCCTTCACGTCGTTCGCGACTATTCTACCAGCGTTGCTCATTAACTGCGCCATTTGTGTAGTTTTCGAACCAGGCGCGGCACAAAGATCTAAAACAAGTTCTCCGCTTTTTGGCTTTAAAACAAGAGGCGGTATCATGGATTCGAGACGTTGGATGTATATATAACCCAGCGCGTGCTCTATAGTTTTTGAAATTTTTTCTTTATTTTTGGTAATTATTAAAGCATCGTCATACCACTCAATCGCCTGCGGGGAAAATTTTTTGAGATTTTTTTCAATAAACTCTTTATTAGTCTTAAGGGTATTTATCCTTATGCTTGTAATCTCAAAATTTTGAGTAATTCTACAAAATTCTTCAAATTCCGGAATAAATTCTGCATATTTTTCAAACATATGCATCGCTGTATATTTATTATCCGAGGAAATTATAAAATATGGTAAAAATGAAATCTCACTTGATAGGCGGGGTGGTTTCTTACTTTATTTTTATTAGCGTACTAAGGTCTATGAATATATTCATTCCAAATTTTAATCTAATTCTCTATTTTTTTCTTTGTGTTTTTTCTTCAATAATTCCTGACATCGATATGAAGCGCTCGAAAATTCATAGATATTTAGTTTACATCGTGGTTTTGATTTCTATCTTAATTGCGCTAAACTCCAGAAGCGAGATATCTTTTTACGCTTCTATATTCGCAGGGGTTTTGTTTTTAATATTTTTAAAAAACCTTAAGCATAGAAAATTTTTTCATTCGATCAAATTCGGTATATTATATTCGACTATACTTGGTATTGTATTTTACTCATTTCTCGGAGACTTTGTTATTCCGGCGTGCGCAGCGTTTACAGGATTTTTTTTCGCATTTAGTCTTGGACAGAGTTATATAATCAGATATTAAAAACATCTAAGAGTATTTTTCTGGGCCAACCTATTAAAGGAAATTTTAAAACAACCTTACCGAAGATGTATTCTTTAGTTATATTGTGCTCACATCCTCCGCCTTCTATTTGCACAGGGTTATTGTCTCCTTTGGTTTCGAAAGAGCCATCTGGATTTATCTTTATTACTCTGTGAATTATCGGTTGCGTTATTAACCTGCCGTTAACTATACACCCTTTTTTTGCTGCGTCGAATACTATTATATCTCCTACTTTAATCTCATCCGTACCGTAAATTACAACAGCGTCTCCGGGATATATAGAAGGTATCATAGAATTTGAGAGCACAGAAACCACCGGTATTGGAGTTTGTAAAATAATTCCGAGTATTTTATACGTACCATATGCTATTAAAAAGCCTGCTATCAAATAAACGATGTCTTCAATAGCATTCTTTATCTTACGCTCTACCGATCGATTGGCCAAGCACAACACCTGTTGCGATTAAATGCGCTACCCGCACTGGCTCTGGAAATAAAGATGTTTTGATAGTGATATTTATTATTTTTTCGGTATCGTTGATTGAGATACCACTTTTTTGAAAATAAATTTTCCCTTTTTTATCTCTCTGCTCGATTTTCATTGCGTATATTTTTCCTGCATCCTTAACGGCTCTTTTTCTTTCAGAAAAATTTGGTAATTTTTTCATTGCTTTCATAAATTCCTTTATATCAGGCTTTTTTCTGTTAACTGCAATTACGGGAAGATTCGTCACTTCATAAAGTTCTTTTATATTAACTATATTGAATCCGCCGAACGTTATTCCATCGAGCATTATTATTCTGGCGTCTTTGAACTTAGAGTTATTTAATAACTTTATGAATTTTTCAGTGGCATCCAATCCATCGACTTTTATAGAAGTTTTTAGCACACCATCTATTTGCTCGCTTCCTCTGAAAGCACAGCCTATAACTATGCATCTCTTACTTCCTTTTTTGAACGGCCCGTCATCAATACCTATAATCCTTATTTGAGATTTTACGTGCATAGAAATATTTAATTTTTAGAAATAAAATAAGTATTCTATTTCACTTCTCTGGAAAAATGATCTTTAAATTCTTCAAGTGCCGCAAGAATGTTATCACATGCTTTTATCACGCTTTCCGCAGGTTTTTTACCCGAAACTACTATTCTCGGTTCTGTGAGAAACGGGTGATCTCTAATCGCGGCACAGTCTGCGTCGCAAAATCTTGCTATTAAATGCGTTAACGTCTCTTCTCCCGTTATTTCTATCTCCAAAAGTTCGGGTTCGTTTTTAATTACTTCTATTTTCATAGGTATATGAAATGCAAATAAGTATTTAAATATTTCACGATCCTGCCTCAATAACAAAGAATTAAGCAGGAAAGCACAACTAATAGCGGAAACTTGTATCGCACTAAAATACTGTCTTCAAAAGAGGTTTCGCGGTTAATTCTTCGGTAAAGAAATTAAACGCTTTGTCCGGGGTGAATTCTTTGAAATGCTTTTCCGCGTGCGCAACATCTAGGCTTTGTCCCAAGAACTTTGAGTCTCTCTACTTACTTCTTCGTTCTTTACACACCATTTTCTGTTTTCGCGCGGTATATTTCAAGAAATTCGTCCCAATTTAAAATAGGTATCTTATAAAGACTTCTTTCTTCTATAGCAACCCGCGGACAACCTGTGTTTATCAAACATTCAATACCCAAATATTCGAATTTTTCTGGTTTAATTTCATCTACTATGAGAATAAAAGCCTTTTTACCGTGCTTTTCAAGTATATCCTTGATTTTTTTAGCGATTTCAGCGCGAAATTGACCTATCTTGGTTGAAATTATTATACCGAATTTATTCGCGTCCTTCGCCAATTCCTGTGCTATCAATTTTTGTTTAAGAAAATCATCGGCGGAAACTTTTTTTATTTCCTTCTTTTCCACATCTAAAAGATAAACATTTTTCTTGGTTTTTAGAACAAGTCCTTTTGCATGAAAATTGCCGCTGGAGATGAGTAAAAAACAATCGACATGTTTTTCAATCTCCATGGCCTGTGAATAATCACACCCTAAAATTTGTCCGGAATAAAGCGCTTTTCCATCTTTTTTCCCACTTCCGATAAAAACAATCTTTCCCCTTTCCTTCAAGAATTTTTCAATTTCTTTCATTAAATTAAGAAACTGCAAACTCGCGAGGAGCCCTATGTTTTTTTCACGAATTTTTTCGAGTTCTGCAGTTATGTTTTCATCCAAACGGATATCTTCCCTAATCTCTACATATTCTACCGGTATAGTTGTATCGAAAAATTTTGTATGACCGTAGTGTATTATTTTATCGCAATGCAGCATTTTCGCTTCTTCCACAGGAATATCGCACGCTCCATAACAAGGCTCTAGAAATATAAATACCTCGTTCCCTTTCTTTTCCAGTTTTTCTGCTAACTTAAGTGCTTTCATTCTTAGGCCTTCTGGAAATTGTAGCAGGATGCGCATGATTTCTTATCTATATAATAAACTTAAATAATTAAAACTCTCCAAAATTTGAATAATAGTAAAAATAAAAGGGAAAAGAATTATCGATATTAAAAACATAAGAATCAAAATCGCTTTTTTATCCCTTCTTTCTTTAAATCCTATATAAATTCCAGCAATAACTCCACCTAAATGTGCAGCATAAGATATTTCGGTAGAGCCGCCTGAAAATGTGTAGTAAATAAAGTATAAGAAATTGGAAAGCGTATAAATTATTGCTATAAGAAAAAGAGGGAGCGGTATAAGATATGGATACATAATGAATTCGAAAGGTTTAACAACCATTGCAGCGCCCATTAGACCGAAGATACCGCCGGAAGCGCCGACAGTTGGAATATCAAACGGATAAAGACCGATAAATGAAAGTGTTAGAATAAATAATTCTCCGACGAAAGAGGAAAAAAAGAATATAAAAAGCATTTTTTTAGTGCCCAATTTCTCTTCTATAGCATTGCCGAAGAAGAAAAGTGCTATAACGTTCATTGTAAGATGCTCCGGCGACGCGTGGAGAAAAATAGAAGAAATCAGAGTCCACCATTTTCCTTCAAAAAGGTTTTTTGCAGAAAAACCGTAGTTGTAAAACATTTCTTGATATCTGTAAAATAATATTTCTAATAGGAATACAGAAAGAATGGAAAAAATTAAAAAGTTTGTTCCAGAAATTCTCTTCATCATATTAAAAACCTATTGTCTTTCTTTTTCTTCAAGTTCTATTTTTGCCTCTATATCGATTATTTCCTTTTCTATGTCTTTTAAAAGCTCCTTGAATATTTGTTCGTCTATTCTTCTTTTATAGAATCTCTCCTTCAAAAGTTCAGATTTTTTTTCAAGAAACTTTTTTTTCTCTTGGAGAGTCCCTATTATAAGATATTTTTCGGATTTATACACAGATTTCGCCGCTTTAAGCATAAGAAGAAATGCTGTTATAGAGGATAATGAAAGAATTATGGAAAATATTTCAATCTTACCGAAAATTCCGTATGTACCGAATTCTATTACGAGAAGTGTGAAAAACGAAACTGAGTAGAATATATATTCTAAGGATTTTTTAAAAGTTCCTTGATAAGTCCTGAGGAATTTATAAAGATAGAAGCAAGAAAAAACACCGAGAGTGGTGCCGATTCCCACCAAAATATAAATTATAATTTGAGTATCAACCATAAATTTGATTTTATCATAATCCTATTTAAGATTAACTAGTAATTATATCAACTTATGAAAGTGTTATTGGTTAATCCAAAATTTCCTTATAAAGGAAGGGATAAGTTTCCGATAGGTCTTGGATATATTGCTTCGGTATTAAGAAATTACTGTGAAGTCGAAATAGCGGACGAAAACATAGGAATAGACGCTATAGAATATGTGAAAAAGTATAAACCCGATATTGTAGGTATAACATCAACCACGCCTTCATTTGGCCGAGCAAAAGAAATAGGCAATTTTTGCAATGAAAGGGAAATAAAGGTAATTGCTGGCGGTGTGCACGCTACTTTTTGTCCGGAAGATGCTCTGGAATTCGCGGAAATAGTAGTAAGGGGTGAAGGAGAAAAAACGATAGAAGAGATATTTTCTGGTAAAGAGTTGAATAAAATACTGGGGATAAGTTATAAAGAAGATGGAAAAACGATTTCCACACCACTTAGAGAGCATGTAAGAGATATAGATATTTTACCGATACCGTCTTATGACCTTTTTCCTTTAGAAGAGTATAAAATGATGAGTATTGTCACGAGTAGGGGATGTTTCTACAATTGCTCTTATTGCTGTGCCACCCGCTTTTGGGGATGTAAAGTAAGGTTTCACTCTGTCGAAAGAGTTGTAACGGAATTCGAACTGATTCATGATCTTGGTTTCAAGTATGTAAAAATACATGACTCAACATTCACTCTGAACAAGAAGCGCGTAATGAAAATATGCGATGAACTCGTAAAACGCGAAATAGATATTTCATGGTCATGTGAAACAAGAGCAGATTACCTTGACAAAGAATTACTTGAAAAAATGAAAATGGCAGGATGCTCGCTAATATGCATGGGTATAGACAGCGCTGACGAAAAAGTTTTGAAAATGAACAGGAGATTTTTCAATCTTTCCTACGCAGAGGGAATTTTCAAATTATGCAGAAAAATAGGAATAAAAACAAGAGCATATGTTGTTTTCGGATTAGAAGGCGAGACAGAAGAGAGCGTTAAGAAAACAATAGAATATATTAAAAGAATAAATCCGGACCAAATAATGCTCTCTCTTGCTACTGCTTATCCAGGGACAGAGCTTTTTAACGGAAATTTAATAGAAATGTCCGATTCATGGGCTGCGAAATTCGAAGGCCACGGAAGAGGAGCAAAATTATATTTACCTAGAACTTTGGCTATTGAAGAGTATAAAAAGTTAGCGGAATTTATATGGAAAGAGATTAAAAATCTGAAAATAACAAAAAATAGGGTGAGTAAATATGACAGAAATAAGGGAAATAAACTATCTTGCAGAAAGTGTATATAATTTTATGGCTCATGGAAACGTGAACTATACGGAAATAGATTCTGATGTATTGGGCTTTCTTTGTGGTTGCGGCTCCGAGTTAAAAATAAGAGCATATAGAAAAGATGGAGAAATGATTTGGAATAGTGAATGTGAAGAATGTAAAATGGTATACCAAGAAATTTATAAACCATGGCGCGGATATTCCTGCGAGGAACTCGATTTCGGGAAAAGGTATTCGTTCTGCGAAGAACATAAAATACATTTCCAGATAGTACCAAAAGAAGAACTTCAAAAGATTATATTACAGATAGATAGTGGCGGCGTCGAATTAAGGTTTTCAGATGCAGAAAAAATGAAAACACTTTTTGAAACTTCGCTAAGTCCTATTAAAGGACATACTCTATACTATATTTTATCCCGGGCAGAAATGTTTGGCGGTAATTTTAAAGATGTTAATGAAATGTACATTTCTATAACTCCGTATCAGCGCGCTTCCTATGGTATTTTGTTTCTTGACAAAGATGTGGAAAGGTTAATGATAATCGATAACTATTGATGCGAAAGATTTAAAAATACTTAGATAGAAAGAAATTTATCAGGTGAATACTATGCCAGGCGAATTTGCGGCAAGAAAATTGAAGCAGAGAAGGAAGAAATTTAGATGGAAAGATGTTCATTACGCTAGGCGTGTTTTGGGTCTTAAAGAGAAGCACGATCCTTTAGAAGGCGCGCCGCAGGCAAAGGGAATTGTAATAGCGAAAAGAGGTATAGAGCAAAAACAACCGTCTTCGGGCGTAATAAAAGCTGTCAGAGTCCAACTGCTTAAAAACGGTAAGGAAATTACCGCCTTCGTTCCTGGTGATGGGACTATAAACTTAATAAAAGAGCATGACGAAGTAGTTGTCGAGGGACTCGGTGGAGCACAAGGCGGTCCGATTGGTACAATGTGGGGTGTTAGATGGAAAGTTATAAAAGTCGGTGGAAAGTCTTTAAAAGCACTTGTAAAACAGGCGAAAAAGTGATGATAGATGGCTGGTGATATAAAAATATTCGGGCGATGGGATACGAACATAGAAGTAAACGATCCTGGATTAAAAAGATATATCGCTCTTACTCCTTTTTTAGTTCCTAAATCCCGCGGCAGATACAGGGCGCCTTTTCATAAATCAAAAATGCATATCGTAGAGCGATTGATAGCAAAAATAATGGTTCCTGGACATAGAGGAAGAAAGCATCTTCTTACTTCCGAGCATTGTTGCGGACAGTGGTATAAAGCATATAAAATAGTTAAAGAAGCGTTTGAGACGATAGAAAAAGTCACGAAGAAAAATCCGATAGAGGTTTTTGTAAGAGCACTTGAAAACGCTGCTTTGAGAGAGGAGTTAACATCTTTTCAGGTAGGAGGTATAATAGTTAGAAAAGCCGTAATAACCAGCCCGCAAAGAAGAATAGATGTTGCGCTTCGTTTAATGGTTCAAGGCGCTTATCAAAAGGCACACCGCAATCCAAAAGGCTTTGCTGCTTGCTTGGCAGAAGAGATTCTTGCCGCGTATCAAGGCAATTCCCAGAATTCTTATGCCCTTCGCGAAAAAGAAAGAATAGAACGCGAAGCTGCTGGTGCGAGATAAATGGAAGTGTATTTTGTCACATCAAATAATGGAAAGGTTGAAACTATTTCTTCTGCCCTAGAAAAATACGGGATAAAAATTATTCATATTAATAAAAACATAGAAGAAAAAAGGAGTGAAAACCTAGAAGATGTAACTATAGATAAAGTTATGAAAGCATATAAAATTACTGGAGAAAAACCGACAATCGCTATAGATTCTGGACTTTTTATCCTTTCTCTGAACGGATTTCCTGGAACGTTTACGAATTACGCGATAAAAACTATAGGTGTGGAAGGAATATTAAAACTCGTGGAGGAGAAGAGTAGAGAATGTTATTTTGAGCAGTGTTTAGGATACATGGATAACCAATTAAAAACTCCTGTGGTTTTTTCACATAAAGTATATGGGGTGATATCTGAACCCAAAGGTGGAATAAAAGAATGGAACTGGTCTCCTCTCCATCTCATATTCAAACCTCGAATAGGTGAAGAGATATGCGAAAAGACGCTTGCGGAAATGGATTTTGAAGAGTGGGAAGAAATTAAAAGCAAGATTTATGAAAATAATTCATATGAAAAATTTGCAAACTGGTTAAAAGCGAATAGATGAAAGCCGATTAATATTCAAAACCTTTACTCGCTTTTCTTTTCGGAAAGTCGTGTTTTATTTCGCGAAACTCGGTAACTATATCCGCTATATTTTCAATTTTTTTATGTTTCCCTCTTCCAGTAAGAATTATAATACCTTTTTTAATACTTTCCAAAAATTCTAATACTTCTTTCTGCGTTAAAAGTCCTAATTTTATGACAACGTTTATTTCATCCAAAACCAACAAAAAAGGTTTTTCTTTTTCGAAAACCTCTTTTGCGAATCGTAAAGCACTTTTTGCTCTTTCCTTATCTTTTTCACTTGGTTTAAATACAAATTTCTTTGTTCCGAAATCATAGATTTTCACTTTATTTCCAGAGATTTTTTCGATAACATCTTCTCCACTTTTTCTTCCCTTTAAAAATTTTATTATTACGCACTTTTTTCCTTGACCCAAAGCACGAAGCACATGCCCGAATGCCGCCGAGGTCTTACCTTCTCCGTTTCCTGTATACACAACTACAAGTTTCATAAATTATTTTTGGTTTTAGGAGTAAATAATGATTCCGGTAATGACGAGGATCCCGTCCGGATAAGAGCGCTAAAGAACATTTATGCACAACACTATGAGAATTAGAAAATTTATTAACGCCAAAACCCTTTGAAAGGGCGGTTTACGCTTAATAGAGTATTATACTGTAATAATTTTCTTATCCGGACAGCATCATGACGAGAATGTTGGTAAACAACCACAGAGAAGATGAAACAATAATTGGTTTCTCTTTATGCACTATTCCATATAATATCATGGAATATTGAGAAAAACGTATAAACACCAAGTAAGGAGTGATAGACCTGAAACATTTTTTCTAAATATATTTTCATTATTTGAGGTGTGTTTGTTAACGGCCCTATAACCGCTATGAAAAAAATTGCTTTATCCAGAAATCTTATAAAGGGATTGGGATGAGGATATTTTTCATATTTTTGATGGATTTTTTTCTTTTATGGAGATGATGAACAGCGTGAAACATGTAATCACGCTATAACGCATTTGCTCCAACCACAATCATTACAGGTCATACACCCGCCCTGTGAAATTAAATTTGTACTTCCGCAGTTTTGGCATTTTCCATTATTGTTATTATTAATAGATTTTATTCTTCCGTGCTCCAAAATTTCTTTATACCACTCTGGCATTTCTATACCGAGTTTTTTCAATATTTTCGGTGTATTATTTTGTATCAATTTAACGGTTTCTTCTATTCTTCTATGCGAAACTTCTCCAGGGAGATAAATAACTTGTTTTGTTTTACTTCCTTCGCGGTAAATAGTTAACCCTTTGCATCCCATTTCGTGTGCCGCTATATATGCTTTATGAACATCATCATTACTAACCCAATCCGGCATATTTATCGTTTTACTTATACTGGTTGTTATCCAAAGTTGTGTAACCGCCTGAGCGCGTATATGGTCCCACCACGGAATGTCAAGAGCAGTGACAAAAATCTTCCTCATCTCTTCTGGAATTTCTTCTATACCCTGGACGCTACCTCCATTATCAGAAACTTTCTTTAAAATTTCTTCTCGGTATAAGCCATGATCCTTCAATTGCTTTTCGAATTCTACATCAACATAGAAAAACTCTCCTGCTACGACGTGCTTTTCAAAAACCAAAGCGAACTGTGGCTCTATGCCAGAAGATACGTCGAAAAACATTGAAATAGAGCCTGTTGGCGCTATCGTAGTTACTTCCACATTTCTTATTCCGTGTTCGGAAATGAGTTCTTTTAATTTGTTCCAATCGAGTGTCCATAAATCTTTATGATAGAATCCTTCAACAGGCATTTCACCTTTTGCATAAGAACTTTTTTCATACTCTGGGAAAACTCCGCGCTCTTTTGCGCGCTCTATAGAAGCGAGCATAGCAAAGTAAGTTAAATGCTCACACATTTTTCTTGTGAAATCAAAACCTTCTTCTGAATTATACGGTAATTTCAACGCGAATAAAGTGTCTGCCAATCCCATTATACCCAAGCCGATTTTTCTTCTTGTTTTTGTTTCCATTTCTATTTCGGGGAGAGGGAATTTATTTACATCTATAACATTATCCAGAAAACGATATGCTATTTTCACAACTTTATCGTATTCATCCCAATCAAAATAGGTATTACCGTTCGCGTCTCTTTTAATAAAAGCGTATAGATTTATTGAACCGAGATTGCAGGATTCATATGGATATAAAGGTTCTTCACCACAGTCATAGGAATATATTCCATTAGTTATCCAAGTATAGTAGGGTGGTGCTTTTATATCGAAGACTTCTTCTTTACCAACATATTTTATTGAAATTACTTTCACGAAATTCTTGGATTTTCTATAAGTAGATTTTGATGAAAATATTTTTTCAAGTTTCCTTTCTTTGCTTCCTAAAAGTCCTATTTTTTCTTTGAAAAGGAGTGCATCCTTTCCGTTTATAAGAAGCCTGTAAGTCGGTTTTGTTAAATACCTTCTTCCTTTAATTTCCTTTCTTTCTGCGTTTTTCTCTTTTTTCAGTGTACTGTAAATACCGAAAGAGCATAGAAGTATCTGAACTTCTTCGAGAAGTTTTCTTGAAGTTGAAGATAATGAAATTGTTACGCTACCTTTAGCATCGTAAACACTTCCGTCCGCGCTGAACAATCCTCGCAAGAAAGCTGCCTGGGCTTTCTTGCTACTGAGAAAAATTATCCTAGGTATGCGCTTTTCTTTGCTTTTCGAACCATAAACGCCTGTAGTTTCTCTAATTCGGTTTGCAAAATCTTTTCGGCGGGTATCTACTATGAATTGTCCTTCAAAATTTGTTACAAAATTATGTCCAGTAAAATCTCGCAATTTATTTGTGAAATATTCTACTATTTCTTTTTCCTTTTCATCATGCAGGCGAACATGATTAGAAATGCTCAAACTTCCATCTCCTATCCAATATCCAAGAAATTCTGCGAAATCTTCATGAAGCGGTGAAGCGCGCGGAAATTCGCACTCTTCTATTACTATTCTCAATTTTTCCCCTTCTTTTATTTCTTCAAGTTTTTTCCATCCGCTTTCTGTAAGGAATTTATGATCCTTTGTAACCTTAACTTTCATTCCGTTCTCAAGTTCAACCTCATAAATCTCCTGCACGCCGTTATTAAAAACCTCCTCTATCTCTGCCCATCCTTCCAGAGTCCAAACTTTCATGTCTTTTTTAAGTTCTCTTGCTTTAACAAGGCCGTGGTCAGTGGTTATTAAAGTGTCGCCTGTAACGCATGGATTAGTAGCTCTAATTTCACCTTTAGAATTAAGCATTACGTTTCTTCGATTTATATTATCTTTGAAAAGTACTCCTGGATCGCCAGTTTTCCATGCGAGATAAGAAACTTCTTCTAAGAATTTTCTTGGATCAAGATAAGCAACTTTTTTTCCGGTTCTCGGATTAATCAAAGGATAGCGTTCTCCTTTTTTCCATGCATCCCAGAAAGCCTGATCAAGCATTACAGATATATTAAAGTTCTCGAACTCGCCTTCTTTATCCTTTGCGTGGATAAATTTCATTATATCAGGGTGCCACACTTCGAGAATTCCCATGTTCGCTCCACGACGTTTCCCGCCTTGTTTAACAACATCGGTTACAACATCTATTATACGCATAAAACTTACTGGACCGCTTGCAGTCCCACCTGTACTGGAAACACGATCACCTTCTGGTCTGAGTTTAGAGTAGTTTATTCCTATACCGCCGCCTGATTTAAAAATCA